>JAIRMY010000067.1 GCA_031258335.1 Spirochaetaceae bacterium
GGTGCTGGACGCAAGCAAATTCCTGCTAAACGACATAGTGTACGCCGGAATATTCGTCATGGGAATCATCGCTATTCTGATGGACGCAGGTCTACGCCTGCTGATAAGAAAGGTTACACCCTGGCTTGATAAATGAGTTGTAACACAGTTTTAAGGCTGATGCCGTGAACTGAAATTTTAACGCGGTTCAAAATACTTTGGGCTGCCATATTTTGGAGGAATCATGAAAGAGAGACAAAAAACCGTTTTTGCCGCGGTAATGGCAACGGTCATCGTGCTGGCGGCGGGGGGCTGCCAGCGGACAAAGCCGCCGGTAGAAAAATCCGGTTCGGCGGAAGCCCTGCCTTCGGAAATCCGTTTGGGGTACTTTCAGTCGCCAAATGGAGAACTCCTAGCCAAGGGGTTGGGTCTCGTTGAAAAACGTTTTCCCGGGGTAAAAATCTCGTGGATACTGTTTGAGGTGGGGCGGGATGTAAATACCGCCATGGCAAGCAATTCGCTTGATTTTGCGACCATAGGCACGCCGCCGGGGACATCGGGAATCGCAAACGGCCTCCCTTACAAAATCTACTACATCCATGACGTCATAGGGACGAGCGAAGCGCTGGTCGTCAAAGAATCTTCCGGGATTCGCGTCATAGGGGATCTGCCGGGGAAGATAATAGCGGCGCCGTTTAGCTCGACTTCGCACTTTAGCTTTCTTGCGGCGCTCAGGCAGAACGGTATTCCTGAAAGCGCTGTAACCATACTCGACATGAACGCGCCGGACATCATAGCGGCGTGGACGCGGAATAATATTGAGGGCGCCTATGTTTGGCAGCCGGCGCAGTCCCGGCTCTTGGAGGCGGGCGGACGAGTGATTATCACCTCGGAACAGGTTGCCGCCGCTGGAGACCTGACGGGTGAATTCGGCATAGTCAACAATACATTCGCCGAAAAGTACCCCAACGCGGTGAAGGCGTACATAGCCATTCTGGACGAGGCTACGGCGCTGTACAGGGAAGGTTCACCGGAGACGGTGTCCGTCCTTGCTTCCGAATTGGGACTGAGCGTGGAGGATACGGAAGTAACAATGGGACAGGTTGTCGTACTCGACGAGGCGGATCAAACTTCCGCGGCATATCTGGGTACGGCTCTGAATCCCGGACAACTGCCTGATCTGCTGGAAAAAACCGGTGAATTTTTGTACAAACAGGGGGCGCTGACTTTCCAACCGGGGAAAGAAGTGTTCAGAAAGGCTATAGGATACGAATTTTATGAGTAGCACGACACGGTTGGAATTCCCAAAAATAGCATCACTATCGGCTTACCGTCCTGAAAAACGAACCGGCTCTTGCTCCGTTGAACTGCGGAACGTGAATTTGACGTACCGTAACAGGAAAAACTCAGTCCCCGTGCTGCATGACATCAACCTGCGCTTATTTGATGATGACTTTGTATGCGTGCTGGGTCCCTCCGGCTGCGGTAAAACATCGCTCCTGAACGTGCTCGCCGGATACAACACCGACATTACAGGCGAAGTTCTCGTACACGGCAGCCAGCACAGCCGCCCCGATCCCCGGGTAGGCGTTGTGTTTCAGCAGCCGAATCTGTTCCCGTGGCTGAATGTAGAAAAAAATGTCGAATTCGGTCTCGTCATGAAAGGCATCCCACGCAAGGAAAGGACAAGCGTCAGCGCCCATTACATACATCTGGTGGATTTAGACGGGTCAAAAAAACTGTTGCCGCATCAACTTTCTGGCGGGATGAAACAGCGAGCCGCCATAGCGATGACGCTCGCCGCGGATTCTAAAATTGTGCTGCTGGACGAACCGTTTAGCGGGCTCGACGCGCTGACTAGGGAAGCGATGCAGAGGCATCTCCGTTCAATTTGGAAGACATCGAACAAATGTTTTTTCTTTATCACCCACGATGTAGAGGAAGCCCTGCTGATCTCCACCCGCATCCTGATTATGAATGCCCATCCGGGCCGCATAGCCTGGGATTTCCACAACCCGCTACGACAGGACGGAGATGCGGACTTTGATAAGATACGCGCCGACAAAGAATTTGTGCCGTTGCGAAGCGCTCTGGTCGACCTGATACAGGGCGATGACGAGGCGGATTCCCGCAAAGTCTCGTAAAGGCTGGCGGGGTCTGTCAGTCACTCTTTTCCCGACCCCGCCATAGGCGGGATGCGCCAAAATTTAGAAGCAAAATTACCGGCAGTCAGCCGCCAAGCCTTGAGCCGGCGCGGTAAACGTGCTATCATAACCCGATGGCGGACAACGTTGATTACATAGAGAATTACCTAGATTACCTCCGTTCAGTGAGGAGGGTGTCGGACAAGACGCTGATAGCGTACCGCGCCGATCTGGAGGATTTTGCCAATTTTTGTGCGAACAGGGGTATAGCGCCAGTTGCGGCGGAGGCGGAGGATTTACGCCTCTTTGTAGGCGATATGAGTTTTGAGCAGAGGTCCGCGGTAAGCGTGAACAGGGCGCTTTCATCTTTGCGGGGCTTCTTTCGCTACCTCCTCCGTTTTGGGGCGCGGATTGACAACCCTACGGAAACGCTGAAAAATTTAAAAACAAAGTCACGGCTCCCGGCGTTTTTGTGGGAAAAAGAGATGGCGGATTTTGCGGAGCTTCCCGAAAAGGAGGGCGTACTCTGGCCCTTGCGGGATAAGGCGCTGATAATGGCGATGTACTCCGCGGGGTTGCGTATAAGCGAGTTGCGTTCGCTTGAACTTGGCAGCCTTGAGGCCGGCTGCGCCCGCGCCCGCATACTGGGCAAGGGCGGCAAGGAACGTTATGTGTTTTTTTCCGACGAAGGCAGGGAGGCTCTGAAGGCTTATATCCCCGCCCGCGCCGCGTTGATAAAAAAGGGCAAGAAGGAAAAACCGGTCGGTGCGCTGTTTATCAACAGGCGCGGCGGCGCGTTGTCCGTGCAGGGCATACGCTGGATCATAGGCGTCTACTCCGAGCGTTCAAATTTGCCAAAAAATGTACACCCCCACGCCTTACGGCATAGTTTTGCCACTCATCTGGTAAACTCAGGCTGCGATATACGAATAGTGCAGGAATTGCTGGGACACACGAGCCTTTCGACAACCCAGCGGTACACCCACGTAAATATGGAAAAGTTAAAGGCGGTGTACCACAAGGCGCATCCCCATTCATAAGAGAGGATTTATGGACAAAAAAAAGATTTTTAGGAGTACGACGGTACTCGCCGTGAGACGCGGCGGGAAGGTGGCCATGGCCGGGGACGGACAGGTTACACTGGGCGAAACCGTTATGAAGAACAACGCCCGTAAGGTACGCCGTCTTGCCGAGGGCAAAGTTCTCTGCGGTTTTGCCGGAGCTACGGCGGATGCGTTTACGCTGTTTGACAGATTTGAGGAAAAACTAAAGGAGTATTCGCAGGACTTGTTGCGCGCCGCGGTGGAGTTGGCCAAGGAGTGGCGAACAGACCGCTCGTTGCGCCGGCTTGAGGCGTTGCTCCTTGTCGCCGATATAGCTAAAACTCTGCTCATATCCGGCACCGGGGATGTGATAGAGCCCGCCGAGGACGCGCTTGCCATAGGGTCGGGCGGCAACTATGCTTATGCGGCGGCGCTCGCCTTCCTTGAGGGCAGCGATTTTACAGCCGCAGAGATAGCGGTAAAGAGCCTTAAAATCGCCGGCAACATCTGCATCTACACTAACGAAAACATAGTCTTAGAAGAATTGGGGGCTTAAAAACGGCGCGTTGTACTGTATTCAGGGTGTGAAAAGCCGATACTGTTAATAGGGGATGAGTCCCCGGAGGGAACTATGTTTAGAGTATCGACCAATATGCCCAATGACGATATGCAGTACATACTGCGGCGAAAAGAAGAGGCGCTTTCCTCTATTCAGGCAAAGATAGCGAATCAGAGTAGGATATGGGAACTGCGCGATGACCCGCTCGCCGCATCCCATGCGGTACGGTACAGTTCATTCATCAACAGGCTGCAACGTTTTGAAAAAAACACGCTTGACGCGCAGGAACACTATGAATTTGTCAGCGGTTATATGCGGAGCGCCAACGACATAATGCAGAGGGTGAGGGAACTCGCCGTGCAGGGGGCAAACGGGATTTACACGAAAGAAGATACGGCAAAGATGGGGATAGAAGTGAACGAATTGTTAAAAGAACTCACCTCCATAGCCAACGCCACAGGCAAGGATGGTAAATACCTGTTCGCCGGGGACAAGGCGTATACCATGCCGTTTAGAATCGTGGAAGGCACAGTCGAGGGCATAGGGAACGAGTCTCCCATACGGGTGGAATACCGCGGGGCCGGGGCGGAACGCAGGCTTGAGATAAGCGATCAAGCGTACAGCGTGTTGGATATAGGCGGAGGCGAGGCTTTTTGGGCGGAAAAGATGACGATATCCTCGCCCGTTGACGCGGACAATTACACTACCCCGGCGGAAACTTCGATTTTCATTGACGGCGTTTCTATACCGCTCCACGCCGGCGATAACGTCCGTACCATAGCCGCGAAGATCAACGATTCCGCCGCCCCCGTCAAAGCGTA
>JAIRMY010000070.1 GCA_031258335.1 Spirochaetaceae bacterium
CAAGGAGATCATGCGTATGATACGCATACTGTCCCGTCGTACAAAGAACAACCCCGTGCTTGCCGGCGAACCCGGTACGGGGAAAAGCGCTTTGGCGGAAGGGCTGGCCCAGTACCTCGTAAGCGCCGATGCCCCAGCCGCCCTTTCGCGGAAACGTATACTATCGCTGGATATGGGCGCGGTTGTCGCCGGCACAAAATACCGCGGCGAATTCGAAGAACGTATGAAACATATCATAAAAGAGGCCGAACAGAACGCCAATGTCGTGCTGTTCATTGACGAAATTCATACGGTCATAGGGGCGGGAGGCGCCGCCGGTACGCTTGACGCGGGAAATATGCTTAAACCGGCGCTTTCGCGGGGCAGATTTCAATGTATAGGGGCTACGACCCTTGCCGAATATCGTAAATACATCGAAAAAGACGGGGCTTTGGAGCGCCGTTTTCAGATGATTCTTGTAGAAGAGCCTGATGTAACGACGACCGAGTCCATACTGCGCGGTATAGCGCCGCGCTACGAGGACTACCATAATGTTATGTACTCTGATGCCGCGCTAAACGCCGCCGCGCTCCTCGCCGCCCGCTATATCTCAGGGCGCGCCATGCCTGACAAGGCGATTGACGTGTTGGACGAGGCAGGCGCCTTGAAGAAACTCCGCGCTACGCCATGCCCCGCGGAGGTTTCCCGCATAGAGCAGCATATACTCGCGCTGGACGGCGAGACAAAAACCATGCTGAATTCCGCTCAGGTTGCGGAGGCGCAGGAATTCCGTGAGCGGGCCAAGGAACTACGCGCAGCGTTGAATTCCGCCCGCGCCGACTGGGAAAAGAGCGCACGGAAAGGCTTTAACGAGGTTGGCGAAACGGAAATTCGCGAAGTTATTTCGGAAATGTGCGGCGTTCCCATAGCCCGTATAGAGGGTGCGGCCTCGAAACGTCTGTTGGACATGGAAAACGAACTCCGGAGCGGTATAGTAGGGCAGGACGAGGCGGTATCGCGCATAGCGTCCGCCGTCCGCCGGGGAAAGGCGCGTATCTCCAATCCCGCCCGGCCCTTGGGTTCCTTCCTCTTTTTGGGACCGAGCGGCGTAGGAAAGACGCTGCTTGCCCGCCGCCTTGCCGCCTACCTCTTCGGCACGGAGGATGCCCTGCTCCGTATTGACATGTCCGACTTCATGGAAAGGCATAACGCTTCACGGCTTACAGGAGCACCGCCCGGTTACATAGGCTACGACGAAGGCGGCGTTCTTACCGAAAAGGTACGGCGCAACCCTTACAGCGTCGTACTGTTCGATGAAATTGAGAAGGCGCACCGCGATGTTTTCAACCTGCTGCTTCCACTTCTCGAAGAAGGCGAGCTAAAGGATAACCTGGGGCATACGGTAAGTTTTCGGAGCGCGGTGATAGTCCTGACGAGCAACGCCGGCGCTTCCGAGATTTCGCGGGGTACGCTCGGCTTTACATCGGGAGGAGGCAAGCCTGATTTCAGGGACATAGACGAGGCGGCGCGGCGTGAGGCGCGGCGCCTCTTTAACCCTGAATTCCTCAACCGGCTCGATGATATCGTGGTGTTCAACCCGCTGGACGAGGGAAGTCTTAACGATGTGCTGGACATACAACTGGCGGAGTTCAGGGGGCGGCTGTCCGCCGAGTACGGAGTGTCGCTGCGGCTCACGGACGAGGCGCGTAAGATCCTGCTTGACTCCGGTTACGATCCAAAGTACGGGGCACGTCCCATGCGGCGGAGCATACAGAAAAACCTTGAAGACCCCCTGTCGTTGACCATGCTTTCAGGGGCATTCACTCCGGGAACTGAGATTACCGCCCGTGCGGAGGACGGCAAAATCACGTTCAGTATTCCGTGCCTGGAACTTTTACAGGTAGAAGAGTGTGGCGCAAGCGGGGCGACTTGACAAAGGCCGGCAAATCGCGCTATTGGAATTTAGTCTTTTTTTAATGTGTACGTGGCTGCGATTCAGGCGGCAAAGGTTGTTTTATGAGCAAAGTTATATTAAAAGCGGAAGACCTTGACGGGTTTTTGACGGAAGGCGATAGGGCGGCCATTGCCGGAATGGACGGTGTTTACCGTGAAGTTTTGGCGAGTTTCAGCCTGTACTCGGCATCCCATCTTGAAAAAGAACGCGAAAAGGAAAAAGAAAACCTGATACGCCTGTACAACAGCATGGGCAAGATGATGCAGAGTATTTGCAGCGAGGAACCCGGCATACAGGTTTACAGTTTCCGTACCCCGCACGAAACCCACGCCGAAATATCGCGCATCATAGCGAAACTCCGCGATGCCCGTACAGACAGCGATGAATTCATTTACTACATTCAGCGGGCCTATGAAAAACTTTTTTACTTCGCGTGGGGGGGGATGAACAGCGCCGAAAAAACTTATCTGATGATAAAAACGCCGGTAACCCTGCCCGTTCAGAATTACGCCGTGCATAAGATCACCAACATAGACAGTAAAATCGAGAACACCGTCATGTGCGTCCTGCTCCGCGGAGCGTTGCTTCCCGCGATGATAATGTCAAAAGAAATTGAAGAATACTCTTCCAACGCCTATGTTACGCCGTTTGCGCTGTTCAGAATCAATCGGGACGAGACAAAACGCGAGAACGACATGGAGTACATACTCGACCTCGACCGGTCATACTTTGACCCCGCCGTCTTGGACGGCAAGGATTTGATCTTTGCCGACCCTATGAACGCCACCGGGGGCAGCCTCGTTACCGTAGTGAAATACCTGTTGAGCCAGGGGGTAACGCCCAGGTCCGTGCATTTTTTCAACGTGATTTCCGCGTTAAAAGGTGCCTTGCGCGTCGTAAGGGCGCTTGACAACTGTACGGTTTGGACCTGTTGGATGGACCCGGTTCTCAACGAGGCGGCCTACATACTTCCCGGACTCGGCGATGCCGGCGATAGGATAAACGGCAGGGACATGGACAACAAAGGGCGCAACATCATGCAGTTGATAGCGGATTACGGGAGCAACATCGCCGATCTCTACCGTTCACAGCTCCGTGAGATAGAAGATACGGTTTTGGGTAAAGGCCGCTGCTAGCGCTTTTGCCGGCGGACGAGTTTCGATTAATTCGGGATATACGATGGGCTTGATTTTAAGGCGCGGCTTCAGTCCGCTTATTCTGACGGCACTGGCGATTCTTGCCTCGTGCGCCGGGCTTGCGACATCAGCCGAGGAGTACTATTCGATCGGGATGGCGTACTTCGAGATGGGCAGGTACGAAGAAGCCGAGCGCTGGCTGAACCGTGCGTTGAGCAGTAACCGGACGGTCAGCGCCTCGGAGTACAACCTGGGCCGTATCGCCTATGGCACAGGCCGCTATACCGAGGCGCTAAAAAAATTTAACACTATACTGAAAAAAGACCCCCAAAACGTATTGGCTCTTAAAGCCGCGGCGTACACCCAGGTAAAACTCGGAAACATAGAAGAAGCGCGGAAACTGTACGTCAAGGTTTTGGAACTGGAACCCGAAGAGGCGGACAGCGGTTTGAATTACGCCACGATTCTGTACGCGATGGATAAGCCGGCCGAGGCGGAAGAAACGCTTCTAAAGTACAACGCCGTGATTCTTGACGACAAGGATGCTCTATTGCTTCTTGCCCGCGTCCAGAGGGCGCAAAAGAAACCTGAAAACATAGACAGTTATGATATGTGGCTTTCAAAGAACAGCGACCCGCAGGTACGCTATGAATTTGCACTCGCTCTGGAAGACGGCGGTTTTTACGCCCGCGCTCTGGAAGAAGCGCGAAAGGCCCTGTCCGAACTTTCCTCGGACACAGAAACGCTGAAGCGTTCTTCTATACGCTTTGCGATTGCCCGGCTGATAATAGTAAGCGATCCTGAAAATCCTGACGGCATAACTGAACTGACCGAAGCCATACGCGGCGGTTTTAAGGACCAGGAGGCGATAGATGCTTTTATAAACGATGAACGCCTGACGCAGGCGCTCCGTGACGAGGTGAGGCGGGCCATAGACAACGCGAAAACAGCGGCGGCAAGCGCCAGCGATTCATCAGCAGAAGGTGGCTCGTCAACGGAAGGCGGCACATCAACGGAAAGCGGTTCGTCAACGACAGGCGGTTCGTCAACGGGAAGCGGTTCGTCAACGACAGGCGGTTCGTCAACGACAGGCGGCGCTGCGTCCGGGGCGGGACAAACTTGATACGGGCGGCTTTTCCGGGTTCTTTCGACCCGCCTACATTCGGTCACATTGACATAATTGAACGGAGCCGCGCGGTTTTTGACGAACTTGTCGTGGTAATAGCGGAGAATAAACAAAAACAATACCTTTTTTCCGCCGAAGAACGCCGCGTCATGATGGCCGGGATGGTAAAAGACTGGGAAAACGTTACGGTGATGCCGTGCGATACGCTGATTGTGGAACTTTTGAGGCGGGAAAACATAAAAATCATGGTGCGCGGCGTGCGTAACGTTACCGATTTTTCGTATGAGTCGGAACTTTCCATGATGAACAAGGCGCTTTCGCCCGGAATCGAGACGATTTTTATGATGACACGGCCTGAGTATATAGTGCTGCGATCTTCTTCCGTGCGCGAACTTGCCGCGTTTGACGGAGACCTTTCCGGGCTTGTCCCGCCCGTTGTGGCGGACGCTCTCCGTAAAAAGTATAGCAAATCATAAACGGGAAAAATATGTTTACCATTCAAATAATGAACAACATTTCACGGGAAGGCTTGAGCGAGTTTTCCCCGGATAAGTATCAAGTCGGTTCTGAGCCCGGGAATCCCGGCGCTATTCTGCTGCGGAGCGCCGATCTGCATAAAATTGAGATTCCGCAAAGCGTACTCGCCATAGCCCGCGCCGGGGCGGGGTACAACAATATTCCCGTAGATATGTGCAGCGAGCGCGGCATCGTTGTTTTTAACACGCCCGGGGCAAACGCAAACGCGGTAAAAGAGCTTACACTCGCCGCGCTGTTTTTATCATCCCGCGGGATTTACGATTCCATACGCTGGCTTGACTCGCTGGAAGCATACGGCGATGAGTTCCCCGCCCTCATCGAAAAAGAAAAAAAACGTTTCGAAGGTCCTGAAATATCGGGGAAGATCCTAGGCGTGATAGGGCTGGGTTCTATAGGGGTGATGGTGGCAAACGACGCAGCCGCGCTTGGAATGGAGGTGATAGGCTACGACCCGTACATTTCTGTGAACGCCGCATGGAATCTTTCCAGTTCCATACGCCCCGCCCGGACTATCGAAGAAGTTTTGCGGGATTCGGACTATGTGAGCATACATGTTCCGTACAGCAACGCTACAAAAGACATGATAAACGCGGACAAGTTAAAGATAATGAAGAAGGGGGCGCGGCTCTTAAACTTTGCCCGCGGGGGATTGGCGAAAGAAGCGGATGTGATTTCCGCGCTGGACTCGGGCTGCCTCTCGGTGTACATAACAGACTTTCCGACGGTGGAACTTTTAAGGCACCGCAAGGTTATATGCATACCGCATCTTGGCGCATCTACACCTGAAGCGGAGATAAACTGCGCCGTAAGCGCGGTACGGCAGCTTAGAAATTTTCTTGAAAACGGCGTGATAGAAAATTCGGTAAACTTTCCCGCCTGCCGCCTTGTCCGCAATTCTCCGTACAGGCTGACTGTAGCGAACCGGAACATACCGAACATGGTCGGTCAGATTACAACGCTGTTGGCGAGCGGCGGCATCAACATAACCGACCTCTTAAACCACCACAAGGATGGCTTTGCGTACAACATCATCGACACGGAACAGAAAATACCCGCCGGCGTTCTTGCCGCCCTTGAAAAGATACCCGGCATAATCCGTGTACGCACCATATAGGAGAATAAATTAAGATGGAAAGATGGATACAGGGCATAACAGGGACAATTCCTCATACAAATAAGATCGTCAACATAGACCTCGCAGGGAGAAATTTAATCGTTACCGGCGCTAATGGTTCCGGAAAAACTTCTTTTCTTAATGAAGTTAATTCTAAATTGAATGTCTTAATTGTAAA
>JAIRMY010000086.1 GCA_031258335.1 Spirochaetaceae bacterium
GACGGGGCAAAGTTGAGCGAGAGGACTAGGCTTGTCTTGCGTGAATGTATTTCACTGGGGTTTCGTGTGATTATAGCGACCGGGCGCAGCATGGGGGCGGCGGAACTGTACCGCGAAGCGATGGGGGCGGAGGGGCCTATGGTGTACTACAACGGGGCTGTCGTGCTGGGTATGCCGGAACGTAGAGTCCTTGCCCGTCATTCTATAGGGCAGGATGTGATTTCCCGGTGCGTGGACATAGCGCGCAGTGAGGATACGCATTTCCATATTTTTCTCTGCAACAAGAGCGGCGCCTTTTCAGAGACTCTGATGGCGGAAAGTGTTTCGGAGGCGACTGAAGTTTACCGTAACCGCACAGGGCTTGATTTTCTGTACGGCGATCTAAAAAAGGCTCTGTCCGGCGGCGATTTTGCGTACTGTATCAAGGGAATTTTCATTGATGACGAACAAAAACTACGCCGTATACAGCGTATTATACAGAAAAGTCCGGAAATCGCAGTCAATACCATGCTATCCTCAACTTTTATTTTGGAGATTTTGCACTCCGGCGTTACCAAAGCCGCCGGTTTGCGGACGGCGTTAGAGTTTTACGGGCTAGAGGCGGAGGAAACGATAGCGTTTGGGGACGAGGAAAACGATATTTCCATGCTTTCCTTTGCCGCTTACTCGGCGGCGCCGTCCAACGCCCGCTTGTCGGCGCGTAACGCGGCAAAGCTGGTGATAGGGACTAACACGGACGACAGCGTAGCAGATTTTCTGGAAAAGGCGTTATTGCGGCGGGCTTTACACGGCGCGGAGCAGTTCCCTAGGCCTTGAACCCTGAGCAGGGCCTACGACTCCGCGGTTTTCCATTTCTTCGACGAGGCGGGCGGCGCGGTTATACCCTATCTTGAGGCGGCGCTGTATGTAACTTGCGCTTGCCTTACCCTGTTGAATGACAATTTCCACCGCTTTATCGTACAGCGGATCATCGCCTTCGGTGTAAATATTCTGCGTAGCATCTTCGTCTTCAAAAAATATTTCATCGTCTATATACTCCGGTTCGCCCAGCGTCTTTACATGGGCGACGACGGCTTCCACTTCTTCCTCAGAAACAAACGCGCCCTGCATTCGTACCGGGAACGGATCTACTATGCCGGAGTACAGCATATCTCCCTTGCCCAAAAGTTTTTCCGCGCCGGGTGTGTCGATGATGATGCGGCTGTCCATCATGCTGGCAACCATAAACGCTATGCGGCTTGGAATATTGGATTTTATCAAACCTGTAATGACATCTATTGAAGGGCGCTGCGTCGCAAGCACAAGGTGTATACCGACCGCCCGGCTCATCGCGGCGAGGCGCGCTACGGTCGATTCGAGTTCTTTTCCGGTTGTAGCCATTAAATCGGCAAATTCATCAATGACGATAACGATATACGGGATGTGTTCCGTAGCGATTTTTTTTTCTTTAATCCGCTTGTTATAAGTTTTTATATCTCGGACGCCCATGGAATCAAGGCAGGCATAGCGGCGCTCCATCTCGTAAATACAGTACTGCAGCGCCTGAAACGCGCGTTTTGGTTCGGTAATTACCGGCGTTAAAAGATGCGGAATATCGTTGTAAAGTTTAAGCTCTACGATTTTTGGATCTATAAGAATCAGGCGGCATTTATCCGGCCTGCATTGATATAGGATTGACAGTATCATAGTATTGACGCAGACTGATTTTCCTGAGCCTGTAGCCCCGGCTATTAGGAGATGCGGCATGGCGGCAAGATCTACAGTTACCGCCTCCCCTGTAATATCTTTGCCCAGCACAACGGGAATCTCCGGTTTTTTACCGTCGCGCAGAAGCTCCGTTTCTATGATTTCACGGAACGACACTATATTCCGCTTCTTGTTTGGTATCTCTATGCCGACGGCGTGTTTGCCGGGTATAGGAGCCACAATACGGACGGAAGACGCGGCAAGGCGCAGCGCGATGTTGTCCTGTAAATTCACTATCTTTGAAAGTTTTACTCCGGGAGACGGAAGTATTTCAAACATGGTTATTACCGGCCCTTTTCTAATTCCGGTAACCTCCGCCTGTATATTAAATTCATTCAGTGTTTCTTTTAGTATCGCGGCGGCTTCATAAGTCGCGTTGTCTATAATCCAGTATTTGTCGTCGGTATATTCTCTTAATACGCCTTCGACAGGGATGTTATAAATTCCTTTGCCGGCGGAGGACACGGGTTGAGTTACAACGTGGTGATTTTTTTTTTTAATCGCTTCATGGGTTTTTACGGCGGCCTCCGCCTCCGCCATATCGATTATCGCTTCAACATCGCAAGACTTGTCGTATTCCGCTCCGAGCAATTCCTCCAACCCTTCCATGTCTTCAGATTCGTTACCGTATGCTTCTATTGGCGCGTCAGAGTACGCGTCGGCGGGGATGTCCATCAGTGTTAGTTCGGATTTAAGCGCGTCTAAATTCGCGTCCAGTTTGTCAAACGCCGCGTCCATATAGCCCATATCCGCGCCTAAATTCTCTAACTTTGCGTTAAGTATCTCTAAATTCGGTTCAAGGTTTTCAATGGCGGCGTCTACGGCTTTGCTATTTTCGTCCTCCATGTCCTGCATGTCCTGCATGGCCTGTAATTCTTCAAACGCGCTTGTGTACGCTTCACGCACGACGTTCAAAGTTTTTTCATCCGGGGCGCGCAGCAACTTAACGTCAGCGTTAAATTGAGCGCCGCCGCGGTTTGGCTCACGGTTGCCGCCACGGTTTGGCTCACGGGCGGCGGCGCGGGGACGTCTGACAGGCGGCGCGGGGAATAACGCGGAGGAGAGGGCAAAAATTACCGCGGCTTCAAGCGCGGTCAAACAGACAATAACAAAGCTGAAACCGTTTTTGCCTATGATTAAAAGCAGTTTTATCCGCGAGGAAAAATAACCGTAATCACGCAGAAAAGAAAATCCTATCGCCAGAGTCATAAACGGGAATATAGCGCAGTATAAAAGAAATATACGGGATGGTTTGTAGTTTTTATCAATGAGTACAAGTGCCGCGCAAAAGAGGTACACCGGTATCATAAACGACAGTATGCCGTAAGAATCGGCGAAAAAATCACCTACGATGGAATTGTTGCGCGATCCTTCGAATAAAGATTCACCTATAGAGAATCCCAAAACCACGGCCAAGAGCAGAAAAACGCCGGCGCAGGCATACAACAAGAATTTCGGACTCTCCAGCATTGCCTTGAACCCGTGGTTTATACGCGAATCCCGATGACTGGAGTTAAAGAATCCGCCTGCCGTTTGCCTGTAAATCTTCCTTGATTTCATGCCATCCTTGCCGTTAATAAATTACCGCGCTGATTTTTTAATAGTCCCCCAAAATATTATCGGTAAAATATTCAAATAGTTTAGGGGTATAACGCCGCGGGCTTCATCGCTACAGGTAGCTTGTTTTTAGACGGCTCTCTTTTTCATGGCGCTCGAAGGCAAGTTCTATTAAGCGGTCTATCAGCGCCCCGTAAGACAGGCCGGAATTTTCCCAAAGTTTGGGATACATGCTTATTTTTGTAAAGCCGGGCATAGTGTTTATCTCGTTCACAAAGATGGAATCATCATCACGCATGAAAAAGTCTACACGGGAAAGACCTTCGGCAAACAGTGTTTTATAGGTTTTTAACGCAAGGGTCTTGATCTCGTTTACTTTTTCTAAAGGAAGCTCCGCCGGTATCAAAAGCCGGGCGCCATTTTCATCTATATACTTTGCCGTGTACGAGTAAAATTCATGGTTAGGCTTTATTTCGCCCGGCATAGAGACGATGGGATCGTCATTTCCCAAAACGGAACATTCCAGTTCACGCCCCCGGATAAATTCTTCAATAATGATTTTTTTGTCATACTGAAAAGCGTCGTATAAAAATCGCCTGTATTCTGTTTCGTTATGCGCCTTGTTCACG
>JAIRMY010000045.1 GCA_031258335.1 Spirochaetaceae bacterium
CAAGGCACGGGCATTGGCGGCCTGTATCACAGGACCTTCCGCCACAGGGTCTGAAAACGGAATCCCTATCTCTATGAGGTCGGTGCCAGCCTCTATCATCTTTAGTATGAATTCTTCAGATTTTTCGATTGAAGGGTCGCCGCCGGTTACAAAGCCTATGAAGGACTTGCCCTTGCCGAGGACCTGAGCTATCCTACTCATCAATGTTTCTCCCGCGGTACCGCGCTATGGCGGCGACATCCTTATCCCCCCTGCCGGAAAGACAAACGATGATGTTTTCATCCCTGCCAAATTTGGGGGCAAGGCGCCGCGTGTAAGCGACGGCGTGGGCGCTTTCCAAGGCGGGAATGATCCCTTCGATTCTGGAGAGGTACTCGAATGCGTCAACCGCCTCACTGTCCGTTACGCTTACATACTCCGCCCGCCCGGAATCGTGGAGATGGGCGTGTTCAGGCCCTATGCCGGGATAGTCAAGCCCGGCGGAAATCGAATGGACGGGGGCTATCTGCCCTTCGTCGTTCTGGCAAAAGTATGATTTCATCCCGTGGAAGACCCCGACGCTGCCTCTCGCTATGGCCGCCGCGTGTTTGTCCGTGGCTATCCCCAGCCCCGCCGCCTCGCAGCCTATGAGCCGTACCGTCTTATCGCCGATAAACGGGTAAAAAATGCCCATGGCGTTGCTCCCGCCGCCCACACAGGCGACCACCGCGGCGGGGAGGCGGCCTTCGGCCTCCAGTACCTGCTCCCGCGCCTCACGCCCTATCACGCTTTGAAAATCACGCACTATGGTCGGGAAAGGGTGCGGCCCCATCACCGAGCCAAACAGGTAATGCGTATCGTGGACGCGCCTTGTCCATTCCCTCATCGCCTCGTTTACCGCGTCTTTCAGCGTTTGCGTACCGCTTGTAACGGCGTTCACCTTAGCGCCGAGGAGTTCCATACGGTAGACGTTTAAGGCCTGCCGCGCCGTGTCCTCCCTGCCCATGAAAATCTCACATTCCATGCCCAGAAGCGCCGCGGCGGTAGCCGTCGCCACCCCGTGCTGCCCCGCTCCGGTCTCGGCAATCAGGCGTGTCTTGCCCATCTTGCGGGCGAGCAGGGCCTGCCCCAAAACATTGTTTATCTTGTGCGAACCTGTGTGGTTCATATCTTCACGCTTGAGGTATACCTTTGCCCCGCCCAAATCTTCAGTCATCTTACGGGCAAAGTACAGGAGGGAAGGCCGCCCGGCATAATTTTTTAACAGCCCGCCAAGCTCGCGCCTAAAATCCGCATCGTCTTTGAAATGATTGTACGCCGTATCCAGCGCGATGACCTCATTTACAAGCGTTTCTGGTATGTACCGCCCGCCGTAAACCCCGAACCTTCCTTTTTGCATGCGAATCCCTTATACTACACCTCTCGATGTTAGTCAAGATCACATTTTAACTTCTGTTGTTAATCAGTGATAATTTCACAGCAGTTTTACTTTTTTTAAATGAAAATACTATAAAAGTAAAATTGCTGTGTTACAAGGTACTAGCGTTGAAATTCCCTTTGTGCTATATTAGTTACGTCAGTGTCATCCCCCCAAACCCGCTTGGCGGGTTTGGGGGGATGACGCGCCTCAGCGCGGTTTAATGTAGGATGAAACCAGTATTCTAAAAATGATAGATTCTCCGTCAAAAAGCGTCAAAAAAAAGTCCCGCGAAAAATTCTCTGTTTTTTTGATACTGATGGTAGTTGTTCCGCTCTGCCTTGTGCTTGCCGTAGCGGGGAGACTCTTGTACGGCAAAACGCTTGAAAATGCCGAACGGGAAAATTCAGACGTAAACATAGCGGCGGCGGCGGCGCTTGATATATTTTTTTCCGGTATACACGGCGGCGCCATGCTTATGCTGGAGGCGGCGGACTTAAACACAAGCCTTGGAGACGGCGCGCCGTCCATTTTTTTTAACAACTATCCGCGCATAGCCGCTGCCGCGCTTTACCGATACCCGGACGACAGAAACCCTACGGTGTCGTTTGTAAACGGAAAATTTTTCAGGGACAACAACGCCGATCCGCGTTTGCCGGAAATTTTCACCGAACTGCGTAAGGACGCGCTGGAGGCGGCGCGGCAAAACCGTAGTACGCTCTTGAACTGCGAAAGCATCTTTGGTTTTCCGTTGTTTGCTTTGTTTTTTCCATACGCTGGCGGCAGGACGGCGTCAGCCGGAGTCGTTTTTTTTAGTACGGCGGATTTGGATAGGTATTTCAGTCCCGGCCCTCGTATAACATACCTTGTAAGCATTACCGGGGATGCGCTGCTTCATTCGGGGCTTGCGCCGCGAAGCGGAGAAAACATTTCCGCGACTCCTTTTTTCAGGACTATGCTGTTGAGTCAGCACGAAAACGGGAGACTGCGCTACACATCCGCCGCCGGAAAGAAGACGGCCGGAGCGTACAGTAAATTGACCTCCGCGTCCGCCGTGCTTGTTACAGAAAGTCCTTATCACGAAGTATTCTCCGGTCTTGTCTACGCCGGAATACGCGCCGCCTGCGCCGCCGTCATTGTGATGATATTTTCCACGCTCATCGCGTTATCATCGACAAAAACCATAAGGGCGTCTCTGAAAAAAGCAAAAACGCTTGACGAGGTAAACCTCAAGCTGGAAACGGTAAGCCGTTATGCGGACATGGAACTTGCGCGACTCTGCATGGGAGGAATGCTGCCCGCCGGCGCGGCGTACAGGAAGGCAAGCGTACTCTTATCGGGAATAGAATCGTTTACAGGCATAGCGGAACAGTTAAACCCCGTGGAAGCCCTGTCGCTGCTTAACGACTATGTGGGCAGGGCCGCCGCCTGCGTAAAAAAAACAGACGGAACTCTGGAACGGTTTTCGGACGGCGTAATCAAAGCGTACTGGGGGGTTCATTCATCAACCGGCAGCGTGGAACATGACGCGCTTAACTGCATACGCAGCGCCTTGATGATGCGGGTAGCCGTTCATGAAATTAACAGGGAACGCGCCGCCATCGGTTTGCCCTGCCTGAAACTCTGCTGCGGCATAAGCAGCGGGGAATTCGCCGCCGGAACGGCGGATTGCGGCTGGCGGACAGACTATGCGCTGATAGGCAAGGCGCTGGAATTTGCCGAAATAGCGAAAATGCAAAATTATTTTTTGGATACCGATATACTGATAACCGAAAGTACATGGCGTTTAGCGAAAAAATATATCGTTGCGGAGGAGATATCCCTCTTAAAAATTGAGGGAAGGGAAAAACCTTTGCGTCTCTATGCCCTCATCAACATACGGACACAGCGCGGGGAGGCGCAGGTCTTCCCCGCGTCATTGGACGATGTACGTTTCCTGTACAGCCTTGAGTATTACCAGCCGCCCTCGGAACTCAAAGATACCGGTGTCGCGGAACTGGAAGAACTATAAGAGCGATTGATGCACAAACTAGGTTGACTCATTTCAGCCCCTACCCTAGAATACCCTATGAGGACCAGGCCCCTTCGTCTATCGGTTAGGACATGAG
>JAIRMY010000175.1 GCA_031258335.1 Spirochaetaceae bacterium
GAACGCTATATGTACGAAGGATGAGTTCATCACCGTGAGCAGTGATAAGCTATGGTGACACATTCACGAGTATTTTTGCCAGTTCGCGTATGGGTATGGACATATCGTTTTTGAGCCAATACTGTATCAGTCCTATAGCGCCGTTTACCACAAAGGCGTACCAGTAGTCGTACATCTCTTCCTGCATCGTCTTTTCTGAAAAATACTTTGTTACAAGGCCTTTTTGCATGAAACGGTGGAAAACTTTTTTTTGAAAATCAATGTCACCGTTTTCACTGAGTAAAATATGCATGGCATTGCTGTTGTTGGCGATAAAGTTCAGCATTTCTTCGACCATTTCCAGAATCTCACGTTTGCTGCGCCGGGCGTCGTACTTGGCGAGCATATCCTCGAAATAGGTAAGTGTTTCCTCCTCGATTTGCAGCAACAGATCGTACTGGTCGCGGTAATGCGCGTAAAAAGTTGTCCGGTTTATATCCGCCTTTTCACACAATTCCTTGATAGTAATCTTTGAAAAAGGCTTATCCTTCATCAATTCTACGAGGCTGTCCGCCAAAACCTTGCGGGTATAACGGGTCTTGCGGTCAAGTTTCATCCCTATCATTTTCAAAAACACTCCTCATTTCTCAAATTTTTGCGCCAAAATCAACACTACAGCGTGTTTTGTTTGTTACACAACGAATTAAAAACAATTGCCTATTGTAAAAGCGACATCGTGTCAGTATAGTCTGTTTCAAACCTAGTAATCAAGGATTTATAATGACAAAATTTCTTAAATATCCGGCGCTTACGCTGGGCGTCATAGCCGTGATAACCGTGTTTTTCGCGTTCCAGATTCCGCGCGCGGAACTGGACAACAATAACATCAGGTTTTTGCCGGAAAAGCACGATGCCCGCATGATTTCAAAATACATTGATGACACGTTTGGAGGCAACTCCATAATTCTCATAGGTCTTGAGCGGCCTTACGGAAATGTTTTTGAGCCGGAATTCCTTGCACGGCTCAAGGAGTTTGCGGAAACCGCTGAAAATGTTGAATTTGTAAAAGACGTTACCTCTCTCATGTCTACGCAGTACATAACATCGGAAGGCGACTCCATCGTAGTTGACGACATGGTACCGGAGTATTTTTCCGGAACGGCGGAAGAAATAGCGGAACTCAGGCGGCGTCTCGCATCCTGGGATATGCTCCGAGGTTCCATTGTTTCGGACGACCTTTCGGCAACGCAGGTTGTGATCAACCTTAACGTTACGACGGAAGAAGCTGTAGGGCCGGAAGTAACAGCATCGTTGATCAAGATAAGAAATCTTGCGCGTGAAATGTTTAACGGGATGGCGGAAGTTTACGTTACCGGTCAAACGCTGATAAACGCCACTATCAACGAAGCCATGGTAAAAGACAATATGCTGTTGATTCCGCTCGTCGTGGTCGCTGCTCTCGCCGTGCTGTTTTTTTCGTTCAGGAGCTTTACCTTTGTATTCCTGCCGCTCTTAACCGTCATCATCTCTGTAATCTGGACTATAGGAGCTACGGCGCTGGCCGGCATAAAACTTTCGATTATCACTACGCTGCTCCCCGTGATTCTTGTCGCCGTGGGAAGCGCCTACGGCATACACCTGGTAACCCATTACATAGAGGATACACGGAACGGAGTGTTGACGGCGGAACAGCACCGCGAGGCGGTTTTCTCGCTTGTAGGCAAGCTGATAAAACCCGTGGCTCTTGCCGCACTCACTACGCTTGCCGGCTTTATTTCGTTCTGCTTTACCTCCGTCGTTCCTATACGTGAATTTGGTTACTTCGCGAGTTTCGGAGTAGCCGCCTGTTTTATAACGTCTGTAACCCTGATACCGACTATGCTGATCATACGGGGGCCGCGTAAACAGAAAAAAAGCGCTAAAAAGGATTCCTCGGAAGATTTTGCGAGCCGCATAATAAGCGGCGTTTTTCTCGCCATAGCCGGTAAAAAAGTTACCATACTGGTCGTGGCGGCGATATTTACCGTAGTGTCTCTGTACGGGCTTTCAAAGATCATCGTCGATAATGTGCTGATAGAATTCTTTCAGAACGAGACCGAAATAAGCCGCTCCGATGAATTTATCAGGAAGTATTTCGGCGGCTCCAAAGACCTGACGCTGGTCGTCGAGGCGGACAGTTCCGAAGAACTCCTTGACCCGGCGGTCCTGGGCGCCATAGACGGGCTTTCCGCCTACCTTGCGGAGCGTGTTCCGCTCACCGGCAAAGTCGCCGGTTTTACCGACATAGTGAAGCGTATAAATCAGGTATTCAACGCCGATGAGAGACCGGAGGGATTAGCGAAGCGAAACACCGCCGCGCCGGCCGGCGGCTATGAAGACGGCTTCGGCTTTGGGGCTTTGGAGGAAAAAGATTTCGGGTTCGGCGCTTTGGAAGAAGATGATTTCGGGTTCGGGGCTTTCGAGGAAGCGCGGGCGGATTCCGCTTCCGGCGCGTACAGCCTTGACGAATATGGCGTTGCCGACCTCTTTGCCCTGCTCGACGCCGCCGCGGGAAAATCCGCCTCGCAGAGCGGAAGCGATTTGACCCGCGAGTTGAAAAAACTCGTAAACTACGACGGCGCCGCGTACTACGAAATACCGGTAGACCCGTCCCGTTACGGGATGAAGACCAGCGATGAACTGCGGCTCCTCGTTTCAAACTACCTTGTGCTGCTCTCAGGAGACCTCGATTCAGGGTACGCCAATGATCCCATAGAACCGACCGCCGTCAAAACCATGGTACAACTCCGCGCCACAGGCAACCGTGAAGTCCTTGAAGTGATAGACACGATTAACGGGTACATAGCCGCCAATTTCCCTAAAAATGTACGGGTGATAATAGGCGGAAGCGCGATTCAGGAGGCGGCGGTTACCGGCCTCATCGTAAACGCGCAGATAGTATCCGTAGTAATTTCCGTGATCATGGCGCTAATCATAGTGGGGCTTTCGTACCGTTCCCTCGCCGCCGGACTCATCGCCGCGATTCCGCTCGCCCTCGCCATAATCGGGAATTTTGCCGTGATGGGCTATCTGGGAATAAAACTAAACATAGGGACGGCGCTGATTGCCAGCGTCGCCGTGGGCATAGGCATAGATTATACGATTCACTTTATCGATTTTTTCAAACACGAGTATCAGAACGGCGGCGGCGGGGATTTTTTAGGGCGGGTATTTACAGGCTGCGGCAAGGCCATACTGATCAACGCGCTGTCGGTGGGGACGGGCTTCGCGGTGCTGGCGTTTTCGCGCTTTAGAATACTCGCCGAATTCGGCGGACTCATAGCGCTGAGTATGTTCATCACGGCCTTGGTGAGCCTGACCGTGATACCGGCGCTGCTCACCACGGTGAAGCCAAAGTTTATTTACAGGAGGATTTGAAAATGAAAAAAAAATGGCAAAAAACCGCTTTTGTTGCGGTGGCGCTGGTTTGGACGGCGGGTCTGTACGCGGAGGATGCCGCCGCCATTGTGGAGCGCGCGCGGAACATGGTGAAGGCCGATACCACGTCTACCCGCTCGCGCATGGTGGTAACGGCGAAAGACGGCGGGACGTCGGAGCGCGTGATAGACCAGTACGCCAAAGACGGGGCGGAGGGAACTCGCATGATAATAGAGTTCAAACGCCCGGCAAACGTGGCGGGAACGCGCTTTCTCACCATAGAAAAGACTGGGGGCGCGGAAGACCGCTGGATATACCTCCCCGCGCTTGGAAAGACGCGGCGGGTGGCGGCTTCCGAAGGCGGGGGCAGCTTCATGGGGACGGATTTCTCGTATGACGATATTTCATCGGGCGACAGGGACATAGACGAGGACTCTCATTCCATCCTGCGCGAAGAAACCTTCGCCGGCGCACCGTGCTATGTGATAGAGTCCGCCCCCAAAGACGGCGGCTACCAGTACGCAAAAACGCTTTCATGGATAGACAAAGCGCAATCGTTGATATATAAATCAGAAATGTACAACAAACGGGGTGAACTGGTTAAGACTATGGAAATATCCGATTACAAGGATATACAGGGGCGGCCTACCGCTATGCGGACCCGGATTTCTACGCTCGCCTCCGGTACGTCAACGACTGTTTTTATGGATATAGTCAAGTATGACGATGCTATTCCTGACGCGGTTTTTACCGTGAACTACCTTGAGACGGGGAGGATACGCTAGTGCGTTTTTTTTTGCTATTTGCGGGGGCGGCGGCGGTTTTTGCCGCGCCGCTTTTTGCCCAAGATTTTGGATTCGGATTTGACGATGACGGCGGGAACGGCGGGGGCGCAAAAAACTCCGCTTCCGCCCGGGCGGGAGGAGTCGAGATAGGTGGAGAGGTTTCCGCGGCGCTCTTAGGCTACGGTGAGGATTTTTCCGAGGGCGCAAGCCATGTAAGATTTGGCGATATTTTTTCGGGTAAGTTGAACTTTTCCGCCTCTACATCCGCAGCAGACGGGGTTCTAAAATTCAAGTTCAAGCCCGATGCCGTTCCGACAGGCGCAGCCGATGTGATTGATGAGGGCTACATCCGCCTCTATTTTGGGAATGTCGATGTTGAGGCCGGACTCCGTAAGCTCACCTGGGGCAAGGCGGACAGCTTTGGCCCGCTGGACGTGGTAAACCCGCTGGATTCGGAGGCGGTATTCACCGAGATGGCGGATAATACAGACCTGACCGGCGTTAGGATAGCCCGCCCCTTGGTGCACATCTCGGCGCGTCTCGGCCAGTTTTCAAAACTTGAAGGTTTATTTATACCGAACTTTGAGCCTCACCGCATCGCCGAAACGGGACGTTGGGCGCCGGCTCAGTTCGCTCTGCTCTCCAACCCAGCCATGTCCGTCGCCGTTGTGCAACCAAATATTTCGACGCTTGAGTACGCGCAGGCTGGCGCCCGGTTTACCACGACGCTCGGCTCGTCCGACCTCGGCTTTCAATACTACTACGGACGGCTCAACGAACCCGCCGTGGCTATAGGAATTGATACGTCAACGTATCAGGTTACCGCCACTTTCCTGTACAACCCCTACCACCAGATTGGTGTTGATTACGCCCAGGTTATCTACGACTTTAACACCCGCGCCGAGTTTGCCGCCAACATCACCGAAGATGCCGCCGGCGATGACGGCGCTGTGTACAACCCCTCCATCGCCTGGTCGCTCGGTTTTGACCGCGACCTGTTCGCCGGCATAAACCTGAATTTTCAGATAAACGAAACCATACGCCTAAAAAACGATGAGACGGGAAGCGCGGACTTTGCCGCAATCCTAACCGGAGCCGATTTTTTTGACATAGAAGGCGGAAAAGACGCCACATCGACCCGTGTTACAGCATCCCTCTCAAAAAAATTCCTCCGTGACGAACTTGAAGCCCGCGCCGCCCTTGTCTGGGACATTGAGGATAAGGACTGCCTCGTGATGCCCGCGCTGATCTGGACCAAGGGCGACGTAAGACTCGCCTGTTCCGGCGGGATTTTCGCCGGCGAAGAATCGGGACAACTCGGACAGTACCGTAAGAACAACTTCGTGAAGCTCAGCGCGGGGTATATGTTTTAAAGTCCGCCCTAGCGGCGGGGTTGACAAAAAAAATTACATACGGCAAAGTTATAACATAATGAATATGTATAGAAACCCGGAT
>JAIRMY010000224.1 GCA_031258335.1 Spirochaetaceae bacterium
ATTGAGGCGGCCTCGGAAGTGTTTGATTTCAAACGACCGGACATCACGGCGAAAGCCGAAGAACGGAAGGCAGCTGCTCTGGAAGCGAAGATCAAAGCGAAGAACGAGGTCATAGCGGAACTGGCGGAAGAACTTACAGTGGCACATAGATTTTTCATACATCAAGATTTGCGGCTCTTTTTTTTACTTCGTCAGTATCCTTTACGGCTACAGCCGCCGGATATTGAACTGGCGCTTATGCGATACGATGGAAGGCGTCAATGCCGAATTACTGGTAATGGAGACCAAAGAACTGTACCGCGAAGCAAAAAACCCACGGCTGATAAGCGACAACGGGGGTCAGTTCATCTCATCGGATTTCAAAGAATTGCTGATAATGCTGGAAATTGAGCACACGTTCACCCGGGCCTGTCATCCGCAAAGCAAAGGAAAATTGAACGCTTTCACCGCACGTTCAAAACCGAACATACAAGGATGTCGGCCTATGTAAATTCAGCGGATGCCCGCATCAGGATGGCGCTTTGGCTTGCTTACTACAACAGCGAGCGCTTTCACAGCGCAACAGGATATTTGACCCCCGATGACCTGTTTTACGGAAGGCGGGATGTACGGCTTGCGGAACGCAGAGAAAAACTGCATACTGCAAGAATTAACAGACAGGAGTATTGGAAGATTCACTGTTTTGGGGCGGCAGAGAGGATGCGCTGCCTACGCCCGGCAGACCGCGCATCCTCCTAACATCAAATAAGTTTTTTCAATTCCGCCGCCTTGTCTGTCTTTTCCCATGGAAAATCTTTTCTGCCAAAGTGCCCGTAAGAGGCGGTTTTTTGATATATGGGTTTTCCGAGATCCAGCATCTTGATTATGCCGTATGGGGATAAGTCGAATACCTTAGAAATAGCTTCTTCAATTTTGGCTTCCGGCGCTTTTGCCGTGCCGAATGTGTCTACCATCACGGAAACCGGGAATGGAACGCCTATGGCGTAAGCAAGTTCTACTTCGCAGTACTCGGCGAGACCGGCGGCTACTATATTTTTTGCGACATAGCGCGCCGCGTAAGCCGCGCTGCGGTCAACCTTCGTGGGGTCTTTACCGGAGAATGCGCCTCCTCCGTGCCTGCCCATGCCGCCATAAGTGTCAACTATGATTTTCCGTCCGGTAAGTCCCGTATCGCCGAAAGGCCCGCCAACAACGAAACGCCCAGTCGGGTTGATGTAAAACTTTGTGTCTGCGTCTAACATTCCCGTTGGTTCCAATACAGGCTTGATGATACGGCCTATGACCGTTTCTTTTATCTCGTTGTACGAAACATCGGGATCATGCTGATGGGAGACGACAACGGCGTCTACGCGGACGGGTTTACGCCCCTCATATTCCACCGTTACCTGACTCTTCGCGTCCGGGCGCAGCCATTCTATCGCTTTGGACTTTCGTAGCTCGGTCGCGTTTATCAAAATCTTATGCGCCAGCGTGATGGGAAGCGGCATCAACTCTTCTGTTTCCATGCATGCAAACCCGAACATCATCCCCTGGTCGCCTGCCCCCTGCTGACCCTTGTACTCTTCCAGCCCTGTCCCGGAAACTCCCTGACTTATGTCAGGCGACTGGCTGTGTATCATATCAAGGACAGCCATAGATTGAAAATCAAGTCCGTAATCGGGGTGTGTATAGCCTATCCCTTTCGCTACATCCCGCACCACGCTTTGAAAATCAACAAAGGTCTTGGTGGTAATCTCTCCGCCAACCAGCACAAGTGATGTCGAGGCATAAGTCTCGCAGGCAACGCGGCTCTGCGGGTCGTCTTTCAGGCAGGCGTCAAGTATAGCGTCTGAAACCTGATCGCACAGTTTATCGGGATGCCCTTCGCCCACCGATTCAGAGGTAAAAAAATACCTTCGTTTTTCCATAAAAATACTCCTGTTCTTATAACCGGCGCGTAAAACCGGCTTGTTCTGCAGACCGTTTGAACGGTCAGCGCCACTAGAATAAATACTACTAGATTTGTAGGAAATATTACAAAATTACCGTAAATACGTCAAGCGGCTTACGGCCAAAACCCATGTCGTGTAAAACACCCTTGCAACGGCAGGCTAAGAGTGGATAATTAAAATACTCATGGACCTAAAAGGCAGACTGCAAAGGCTAAAAACACTGGAGGGCTCAAACCGGCTCCGCGAAAACGAGTGGCAAAACCGGGAAATTCCTCCGTTGTTGCTCGAACAGGCCTTTGAAAAAACCGGAAGCTTTACGCTTAAACGAACCCTTTCCGTAAGAATAGCCGAACCGCCGCATCCGGTTTTTTCTGAAATTCTTGCCGCCCTAGTACCGTGCCTTGCCGGTATAGACAGCAGGTTGAAAGTCGAAGACCTCATTTTTTTTGACATAGAAACTACAGGGCTCTCAGGAGGCGCGGGTACGGCGGCTTTCCTTGCCGGTTTTGGCCGCTTCGGGGGCGGAAATTACCGTGATTTGAAAGTAGAACAGTACCTTTTACTCGACTATCCAGGTGAGGCTGATTTTCTGCGGCAAATAACGGCGGCCCTTGACGACGGAGAAGAAACGCCTGTTATCGTCAGTTATAACGGAAAGAGTTTTGACAGTCAGATAATCAAAAACCGCTGTCTGGTGAACGGGATGCCGCCGCCGCTTTTTTGCCGTCATGCGGATCTTCTTCATACTGCGCGCTGCCTTTGGAAAAAAATACTCCCATCGTGTTCTCAAAGCGCGGTAGAAAAAAATATTTTGAACATGGAACGCCGGGGCGATACTGACGGCGCGCGCGCTCCTGATATTTGGTTTTCATTCCTGAAAACAAACGACGCTTCGGAGCTTTTAGGAATTTGCCGACACAACGTCCTTGACATAGCCGGATTGGCGTCAATATTCAGCGTTTTAACCCATATCGCGCACGCCCCCGAGAAAATCGGTGAAAGATACAGTGCGGATACCGAGGCTCTCGCCCTTCGCGTACGTAGGTTTAGATTAAGACACGGCGTTACCCGCGCGGAAATAACGGAACTCGAAACAAGACTGTTGGAAAAGGCCGCCGCCGGCGGCGCTACGCTTGCGATGTTCCTTTTGGGAAAACGCCTTTTGCAGAACAAACGGTACGATGAGGCGAGGAGCATACTCGAAAATGCCGCACAAAAGAACAGCGGCGCAGTATCCGCGGCAGCGGACAGACTGCTTGCGGTAGACAGTGAATGGCGTATGCGGGATATGGAACTCGCCCTGTATTACGCCGAAAGGACTCTTGCCCGGCCAAACGCCGGTTCCACCCTAATCGCCGATACGCAAAAGCGCCGTGAAAGGCTTATCCGCATGAAAGAAATTCAACGCGCCAACTTGACGTTGGCGCTGTAACGCTGTTCATCACGCTATGTGGCAGCGAAAACCGCTAGGTTCAGTTTACCGTTGAATGAGGTGGTCGCCTATTTTCGATTAGATGTGTGACATTTCTGTTTTGGCTTGACAAGCGCAATTCGGGCGCTTGATAAATTACAAACAAACTGATAAGGTTATATTCGAGATTTCGGGTCGCATAAATCCGAGTAATCGAAAAAGGAAATAGAAATGGAATACGACATTACGATTATAGGAACAGGCAGGGTTGGATTACCGCTCGGCTTGATGCTCAGTCATGCGGGTTTTAAATGCGCGGGAATAGATAGGAATCCGGAAATAGTAGCAAAGGTAACCAATAATGAAATGCCGTTTCTGGAACCCGGTTTTGAAGAACTTATTAAAAAGGGTGACTTTACTATATCCGATGATTTTTCGATACTGGGAAATACAAGAAACATTGTAATAACGGTAGGTACGCCTATATTACAGCATATAGAAACAGACTTGTCGCAAATAATTTCGGTCACGAACAGCATTATACCTCATCTAAAAAACGGACAAACAATAATTTTGCGCAGCACGGTGGCTCCGAAAACAACGATGTTCGTAAAAAATTATATTGAAAGAGAAACTGGTTTCCTTATTGGAAAAGACATCTATCTTGCGTTCTGCCCTGAGCGGATAGCGGAAGGTAAAGCCTATACAGAACTAACTGAATTACCTCAGATCATAGGCGCTGAAGATGAAGAAAGTTTTTTGAACGCGCAGTCTATTTTTTCACGACTAACTCCTAATATACTAAGAACAACTTACATTTCCGCCGAGCTTGCAAAATTGTATAACAACATAAACAGATATGTATCTTTCGCGATTGCCAATCAGTTTGCTTTGATAGCCGATTATTTCGATCAGGATATTTATTCCATACTGCATCTGACGAATTTCAAATACCCGCGTGGAAAAATACCCTCACCCGGATTTACCGCTGGTACTTGCCTGCGTAAAGATTTTGGTATGATAAATGAAGCCGTACCATATACCGATATGCTTTTGAGCGCATGGAAAATCAACGAATATATACCCAAGTTCCTTGTAGAAAACCTGCTTAAAAGAACTGAAATAAAAGGCAAAACAATTTCTGTCCTGGGTTATACATTTAAGCGGGACGCTGATGACGTACGCGACAGCCTTGTTCCCAAATTATTGCGCTATCTTGAGCGGGAAGTTCCTCGCGAAATACGGGTACACGAACCACATTTAATGGCCCGCCCCCCCCCCCCC
>JAIRMY010000084.1 GCA_031258335.1 Spirochaetaceae bacterium
AGCCACAAGATAGGCGAAGTGGACGACGGTGAAGCGATCATGGACTGGATGGAACAGGAGCAGGAACGGGGAATCACGATTCAGAGCGCCGCGACAACGACGTATTGGCGCGGTTTTCAGATAAACATAATAGATACGCCGGGGCACGTTGATTTTACCGCCGAAGTGGAACGTTCTCTGCGGGTACTGGATGGCGCGGCGGCGATTTTTGACGCGGTGCGGGGGGTCGAGCCGCAGACCGAGACGGTTTGGAGGCAGGCGGAACATTACCATGTACCCTGCATAGGCTATGTAAACAAGATGGATCGCGCCGGCGCGGATTTTTTCCAGGTCTTATCCGGTATACACGAAAAATTGGGGGCGCTTCCCGCCGCGATTCAGGTTCCGCTGGGACGGGAAGGCTCATTTTGCGGCGTCATAGACCTGATAGAGGAACGGGAAATCCGGTGGGGCGGGGCGGACGGCGAGGAACTTATTTTTTCTGAAATCTCCGAGGACAACGCCGCCCTCGCCGCGGAATGGCGCGACAAGCTGATTGACGCGCTTTCCTCCGTGTCCGACCCTGTAACTGAACTGTACGTATCCGGTCAGCCCGTGCCGCCTGAACTGATGCGGGCAGAACTGCGCAAGGCCGTACTCGCCCGCGCCATCCTACCTGTGCTTGCCGGCGCGTCCCGGCGTAACATAGGGGTACAGCCGCTGATAGACGCGGTGGTTGACTACCTGCCCGCCCCGGACGAGGCTGTTCCGGCTCAGGGTTACAGCATAAAAAAAGACGAACCGGTGAAAATCCCGTGCGACCCCAAGGGGATGCCGCTCGGCCTCGTATTCAAAGTACAAAACGAGAAGGAAGCGGGCAGCCTGTGCTATATCAGGATGTATTCAGGTAAAATTGAGGGCGGTTCGTCCGTTTACAACATTGGAAAACGCAAAAAAGAACGGGTGAATCGTATTTTGCGTATGCACTCGAACAAATCCGAGCCTTTGGACGCGCTCAGCGCGGGCGATATAGGCGTTATCATAGGCTTAAAACTGTCGCAAACCGGAGATACGATAGGAAGCGAAGGTTACCCAGTGGTTTTGGAGAAGATGCAGTTCCCTGAACCTGTAATTTCCGTGTCCATAGAGCCAAAAACCGTGTCGGAACGGGACAAGTTAAACGAAATCTTAGAACTTTTGTCAAAAGAAGACCCGACTTTTACTAGGCGCGAGAACGAGGAGACGGGACAGCTTATCATCTCAGGCATGGGCGAACTCCACCTTGAGGTACTGGTAGCGCGTATACTCAGGGAGTACAAGGTCGAGGCGCGGGTCGGGAATCCGCAGGTAACCTACCGCGAGTCGGTGAGCGCCGCCTCCACGCGCCGCGAGACTTTTTCACGCACGATAGCCGGAAAGGAAAACGCCGCCGCCCTCACGCTGCGTGTAGAACCGCTGACTAGGGGAAGCGGAAACAGGTACTCCGCCTCTACGGGCAAAACCGGCGTTCCGGACTGTATTTTCGAGGCGGTGGAGCGCGGTGTCACGGGCGCTCTTAACTCCGGCATAGCGCTGGGCTACCCGTGCATAGACATAGGGGTTACTCTTACCGAGCTTGAATACTCCGAGTTGACCGGCACAGAGGCGGCGTTTGAGGCCTGCGCCAGCATTTGTTTTGACGAAGCGTGCCGGGAGGCATCCCCCATACTGCTGGAACCGGTCATGCTGGTAACGCTTGTCTCTCCCGCCGAGTTTGTCGGTAATGTGATAAGCCTTGTAACGCAACGCGGCGGACAGGTGATAAGCATGGATTCGGGGGCTGATTACGGCGAGGTAAAAGCCAACGCGCCTATGGAAAAAATGTTCGGTTTTATGACGGCTCTGCGGTCAGAAAGCCAGGGACGCGCCACATTTACAATGGAATTTTCACATTTTGAAAAAAAAACCGGCCCCGGACGGTAAGTTAAAGGGAAAATAGTGGAATATTTTAAGTCCGTTGATTCGACATGGACATACAGACGGCTTGAACTTTTTTGCTTTAATCCGCTAAAATGAAATCATTGACTATGACCCCTTCGTCCAGTGGTCAGGACACCGGATTTTCATTCCGGCAACACGGGTTCGACTCCCGTAGGGGTTATGTTTTAATGCGGTGCGGGAAATTTCAGCCCGCGCCGTTTTTTTAAGTTCACATGGTGAAAAAACGTATCGGAATTCTATGCGGCGGATGTTCCGCCGAACATGAAGTGTCTCTACAGTCGGCAAAAAATATTTTTGACGCGATTCCACCGGATAAATATGAACCCGTTCTTGCCGGCATAGACAAAAACGGAAAATGGCTGTTGCAAAAGTTGAACAGCGGTGTATCCGATTTTTTTCTGAACGCGGACGACCCTGAAAAGATACGCATCAACCCGGACAGCGGTACGCCGGCGGCGCTTCTGCCGGGTTCAGGCGGTGTTTTTGCCCATATAGACGGCAGCGGCATGAAAACTTCCGTAGACGCCGTATTTCCCATACTGCACGGGCCGCAGGGCGAGGATGGTTCGGTTCAGGGGCTGTTGAAGATATCCGGCGTACCTTTCGTAGGCGCATCGGTTCTGGGCAGCGCCCTCTGCATGGATAAAGAAGCGATGAAACGTATGCTCAATTCGGCAGGACTCCCTATTGCAAAATACATAGCGCTTATCTCGATAGATCAAGCGCCGGCATTCGATCTTGTTGTAAAT
>JAIRMY010000095.1 GCA_031258335.1 Spirochaetaceae bacterium
TCTCGAAGCGGGCGCTCTGCCCCGGCACGTGTTTTGCGTTATCAAGGAACTGGCGAATACCGGCCAAATCCCCTTCAGTCAGCGCTTTTTTGTCATAGCGCCGTACGCTGCGGCGGACAAAGATGGTTTCATAGGCGGTCATAGTGTTTTACTCCTTTTTCGATTAAGATGAGAGTAGTTATAGAGGAAAACGAGGGGTTGGGCAAGGGGTCGCAGGCCTCGTGTTAGGACGCGATTAACCCGGCAGAAGCGCTCCCAGTATCTTTCGCGTAAACTGCCAGTCAAGCAGATTTTGCCTCAAAATTTCACGTCCTTTTTCGGTGATGCGGTAATACTTGCGCCGCCCGCCCTGAGTCTCATCGCCCCAGTACGAGGTAACGCAGCCCTCCGCCAGAAGCCGCTTGTAACTGGAATACAGCGTCGTCTCCTTCAACTCGTACGCGCCGCCTGTGCGCTCCAGTATGGCGTTGTAAATCTCAAAGCCGTAGGCATCGCGGTTCGAGAGAATCTTGAGCACTAGAGTATCCGTGTGGCCGCGGAGTAAATCAGACGATAATCGCGCATCCATAAAACTCTCCCAAACCGCTGTCGCCTTACGGCTGAGCGGAACTCTGCCCACCACTGGCAGCCAAAGCCGTGTCCCTCGCCGCCCAGGGCTTTAGCCGGCTCTTTTCCGTCAGAACGAGGAATGCGAGCCCGCCTGCGCCCGGCAGGAAGAACGGTATCAGCACCGCGGATGCCTCCATCAAGCCGCGTCCCGTCGCAAAATAGGTGAGCGGGCTGAAAGCGCAGCCGAATACGATGAGCCCGGAGGCGGCGGCATAGAGGGCGGCGCGTTTTTTCCGCATCGGGCGGTAGTCCGCCGTCTCCTGGGTGAGGCCCAAAAATGTGAAGCCCGCCGCCGATGCCGTTAGAAAGATGAGCAGCACGCCGAAAACCTCCGTCATGCGCTCCGTACTGTTGGTTGACGCGCCATACGCGTCCGCAACTGCCGTAAAATAGACGATGGCGGCACTGACGAGGCCGAACGCGAGAAACGCCCCGCATAACACGTACAGGGCGGCCCGGGTCGCGGTCATGTAAGAACGAATGCCGAGATAACGCTCGGCGTATACATCCTGCCGCGCCTTGAGCGAAAGCTCGGCGGCGAACGCGGAAATATCGCCCAGTTCCGCCTGCGCCTTACCGAATGCCGCCTCGCGGCTCATCCCCTTTTTCACGCCGCTTGCCACCTTGTCGTCAAAATTTCCGGTAAGTTCCTCCATAAACTCAACCAGCGCCGGGGTTTTCTCGTAACCGTCAAACAACGATTCAACAAACGCCTTTGTGTCTTTCATAAATAACTCCTTGTAAATCATGTCTTTACTGACATATTACTACGACTATCGTACTAATGTCAAGATGTGGTTTATGCTCAACATGGTAAATGAAAGCTCGCAAAACGCCCTTGAGCGGTTTTTTCCCAAGATAAAAGAAGTGGTACAAATGAGTCAGCAGGCATACAGTCTGGCTTGACACTGGCTTGACATAAACTTGATTATATCATGGAAAGGCGATATCTGGCAGAGTACACACTGGGGAGTCACACAGTACATGATATAAAATATCATAGCAAAAGGACATTTTAGGGGCTTGAACTCCAATGCGGTTTTCAGCCGCTAAAGAAAACCACCGACTTTAGGCGGTGGTCGTTTAGCAAGCAAGGATGAATCATGAGTAAACTACCAGTAATAATAGACTGCGACCCCGGTCATGACGACGCTATCGCGCTTGTTTTGGCGTTTGCCAGTGAAAAACTCGACATCAGGGCGGTTACAGTAACAGGCGGCAATCAGACCCTGGTCAAAACATTGAACAACGCGAGAAAGGTACTGAGTTATATAGGAAAACGCCCGCGTCTTGCCGCCGGCGCGGATAAGCCTATGTTTCGTAACCTTGAAGTTGCCGAGGCGGTTCATGGTAATTCGGGGCTGGACGGACCTGCGCTTCCTGAAACCGATTATAAGGAAGAGCCCATACCAGCGATAGACCTCATGCGGCAGATCATCATGGAAAGCGCTCTCCCTGTAACGCTGGTTCCCACGGGGCCATTAACCAATCTGGGCATACTTCTTACCGCGTACCCTGAAGTAAAGAAAAACATAGGGGGCGTGAGTCTCATGGGAGGCGGGATAGAGACCGGTAACTGGTCGGCGGCGGCGGAGTTTAACATTCTGGTTGACCCGGAAGCGGCGGAAATCGTCTTTACCTCCGGCCTCCCGATAACGATGTGCCCGCTCGACGTAACGCACAAGGCGCTTTTGCTGCCAGGCGAACTTGAGGCGCTGCGAAAACACGGCGGAAAGGTATCTGTAATGGTTGCGGAACTGGTAGACTTTTACTATCGCTACCATGTTGGGCAGGGCTTTGCCGGCGCGCCGTTGCATGACCCCTGCGCCGTTGCATGGCTCATAGCCCCTGAGATTTTTACCACCAAGGATTACCATATCTCGGTCGAGACGCGGGGGAAGTATACTACAGGCATGACCTTTGCCGACCGGCGTCCGTGGACAACGGCAAAACCCAACGCTACAGTTTGCATCGACATAGACCGCGTAGCCTTCATCAGCCTTGTAATAGAGGCATGCAAGAGCTTTGGATAGCGCCGGACTACCAGCCCATTGGCGGCTTTAGCCGGCGCTTGCGGCGCTAATTCCTTGAAAAACCGTACTTCTGAAACACTGCAAGACCGGCGTCTGAAGCAAGAAAATCGACAAACAGTTGGGCGGCTTCGGGCTGCGGGGCGTTTTTCAGCACGGCAACCGGGTATATCACCGGCGCGGACAGGACTCCGTCCGCCAGTGTTTCTATCACGGTAACCTTACCGGTGGAAGCGGCATCTGTGGCGTAAACTATGCCCACCTCGGCGCTGCCGTTCCCTACCCAACTCAAAACTTCGGTAACATTTGTGCCGAGGCTTTTGGATGTTTCAGGCAACTTGTCCCAGATGCCGAGCTTTTTCAGCGCTTCTTCCGCGTACTGTCCGGCAGGGACAGATTTGGGGTCGCCTATCGCCACGGTTTTTGCTCTGGTAATGTCCGCAAAACCTGTAACCGTTGTCGTCGCGTCCGAGGGGCGTATCAAAACCAGTTTATTTTGCAAAAGATTGTCAACCGCGCTTCTCTCTATATACCCTCCGTCAACGAGGGCATCCATCTGTCTGACCGCCGCCGACATGAATACATCCGCCTCTAGCCCGTTTTCTATTTGGGTTTGCAGTCTGCCGGAACTGTCGTAAGTCCCGGTTACGGTTATCCATGGGTATTTTGCCTGAAACTGAGGGATAAGTTCCTCTTCGTAGGCGTTTTTGAGGCTTGCCGCCGCCGCCGCCAGTATGGTAGCCGGCTCATTTTGCTCCGGCGCAGTCTCCGCCGCCTTTCTGCCGCCCGCAAAAAGCGCCCCTTGACCTGTAACGGCAAGAAATACCGCCAAACTCAGCGCGGCAAGCCCGAGCCGGTTAAAAAAATTAGTTTTCATATGAAACTCCTATATTCGTATTGTACGACAGCGCAAATTGCTTGTCAATGTAATACGATAGGAATCTGAGGCAACGTCATTTACTCCCATTTTCTCATATTAGCCCGGTTGATTCGTTTTTACTGACAAAACGTAATTGGCTTGACACCCGTAGTAGACTTTTCCCCTCCAAGTATTATACAATCTAAACCATGTTATTCACATAATCAAACCCACGTTAAAAGGAGGAAATAAAATGGGTGGAACTTTTGGTATAATCAGCGCCTTTGTAATCTATCTGTTTCTGATGCTTATGATAGGATGGAGCGCTTCAAAAAAAACATCAAACGACAAGGATTTCTTTTTGGGCGCCCGCAGCCTAGGTCCCTGGACCACGGCGTTAAGCGCTGAAGCATCGGATATGTCGGGCTGGCTCTTGATGGGTCTCCCCGGCGTAGCGTATCTAGGCGGCATGAAAGAAGCCTTTTGGACGGCTGTAGGCCTCATCATAGGCACCTATCTAAACTGGCTCTTTGTCGCAAAGCGCCTTCGCAAGTACACGATTCACGCCGGAGACGCGATAACTGTTCCGGAATTCTTCACCAACCGTTTCAAGGACAAGTCCCGACTGCTCGCGCTCGTGTCGGTGATATTCATCCTGATATTCTTCACAATCTACGCCGCTTCAGGTTTCAAAGCCTGCGCCGACCTCTTTAGCTCTGTCTTTGGCATGGATTACATACTCGCCTTGCTGCTCGGCGTCGCCGTCATCCTCGCGTACACGGTGCTAGGCGGCTATTTTGCCGTTTGTTCCACGGACTTTCTTCAGGGCAGCCTGATGTTTGTCGCGTTGGTGATCACCGCTTTGCTTGGCTTAGCAAGCATGGGCGGCGTTTCAGGGACTGTAGAGAGCGTAGGCGCGGATTTCCTTAACCCGTTCCACAACAATCCCAACCAGCCTTTCGGCGCTATGAGCATAGTTTCCGCGCTCGCGTGGGGGCTGGGATACTTTGGTATGCCCCACATCCTTGTTCGTTTCATGGGGCTGCGCTCCAACCACGAGGTAAAAGCCTCCCGTAGAATCGCCATGGTCTGGGTGATAATCGCGTTCGCCGGAGCATTGCTGATAGGCGCATTGGGCCGGGCTTACCTCACCACGCCGCTGGTAAAAG
>JAIRMY010000192.1 GCA_031258335.1 Spirochaetaceae bacterium
CCGGAGGTGTTCGACAAGGAAGAAGCCCGCGCCCTCGTGTTCAGTCTGGCTATGCACGTTGCCGCCTTTAACCCCGCCGCGATAAGCGCGGACGGCGTTGATCCCGCGCTGTTAAAGGAACAGGAAGAAATCTTTTCCAAACAGATGGAGGCGGACGAAAAGCTAAAGGACAAGCCTGCGAAGGTGCTGGACGGCATACTCAACGGCAAGATAAAAAAATACCTTGCCGATATATGCTTTCTCGACCAGAATTATATCAAGAACGATAAGATCACGGTACGACAGGCTCTTGCCGAAGTCGGCAAGAGCCTTGGCTCCGTGTTCAAGATAGACGAATACGTCAGCTTTAGGGTTGGCGGTTAGCGCGTTTGCGCGGGTGTTTGTATGAATGAGGTGCTGAAAAAATACGAAGACAGGATGAAAAAGTCTCTTGCCGCGCTGGAAGACGGATTTTCCGGACTGCGTACCGGACGCGCCTCGGCGGCGCTGTTCGACAAGATCCGCGTGGATGCATACGGGACAAAAACGCCGATAAAAGAATTGGCAAACATCTCCATTCCCGAAGCGCGGCTTGTCGTCATACAGCCTTGGGACAAGGCTCTGATAGGCGAGATCGAAAAGGCTATACGCACATCGGAGCTTTCGCTCAACCCGTCCAACGACGGCAAGGTCATCAGGATAATCATACCGCCGCTGACCGGAGACAGACGGAAGGAACTGGTCAAGCAGGCAAAGGGGGAGGCTGAGCAGGCCCGTGTTGCGGTACGCAACATAAGGCGCGATGGTAACGAGGAGTTTAAAAAACTCTGTAAAGACGGTGGGATTACCGAAGACGAGGAGGGCAAGTCCTCTGCGGAACTGCAAAAACTTACCGACCGTTACATAGGGAGCATAGACAAGGCGGCCAAAGATAAAGAAAAAGAGATACTGGAGGTGTAGCCGCGTACGCCGCGTTTATGATGAAAAAAGAAGGGAACGGCGGGGCGCTTCCGCGCCACGTGGGGATTATCATGGACGGGAACGGCAGGTGGGCGCGGAGTAAAGGGCTGGCGCGGACGAACGGGCATACCGAGGGCTTAAAGACCGCCCGCCGCATTGTCGAGGCGGCTTCGAGGCGCGGCATAGGGTATCTCACGCTGTTTGTGTTTTCCACGGAAAACTGGAAACGCGCCGCTCAGGAAGTCGACTTCATAATGTCCCTTGTCAAGCAGCATTTGACGCGGGAATTTGATTTTTACCGTGAAAACCACATCAGGATACGGCATACGGGGGACAAGGACGGGCTTGCCCCTGACATACTTGCCGAAATAGAGCAGGCAAAAAGCGACACGCGGAATTTTGAGGGGATGCAGGTGATTTTAGCGCTAAACTACGGCGGGCGTAACGCCATAGTCAGGGCGGCGCGGCGTTTTCTGGCGGGCGGTGGCGGCGTGGGGCCGGGCTTGGACGAGGATGCGATCACGCGAAACATGGACAACCCCGATGTGCCGGATCCCGACCTAATCATAAGGACGGCGGGAGAGTTTAGGACGAGTAATTTTTTACTGTGGGAGGCGGCGTATTCCGAATACTTTATCACGGACAAGTTTTGGCCGGACTTTCTCGCGGAGGATTTTGATGCGGCCCTTGCCGCGTATGCGGCAAGGGAACGCCGTTTCGGCGCGATAACCACGTGAAAAAACTAACCGGGCGCCTCCTAATTTTTTTCATAGGGTTACCCGCCTGTCTCGCGTTATTCGCGTTTTTCCCGCAAAAGAATCACCTTGCCGCGAATATACTCGTGATAATTTTCTGTTATCTCGGCGCCGTTGAGCTTAGCGATATGCTAAGAAAGAAAAACTTTTTTATCCCGCGCGTTGAGGCCGGCATTTTTGGGGTTATAGCGCCTGTAGGTATGACGCTTTTGGTGAGTTTTGACGCCGACCCGTTGATAATTCCCGTCCTTATCGTGGCAAGTGCCAGTTGGCTGCTTGTTTCAGACGTTTTTGTTTCCGTTAAACAGGAAGCCGCCGGCAAAAAACCGCACGACGCGCTTAACCGCGCCGCCGCCGGTTTTACCGCGCTGTTCTACCCCTCGTCTTTTTTAAGCTGGATTATACTGATGAACAGGTTGCCAGACTCCACCACGCTCTTAATCGCGTTTCTCTGTGTAGTCTTTGCGAACGATTCTCTTGCATGGATGGTGGGGCTTCTGTTTGGCAGGACGAATCGGGGAATCTTCGCGGTAAGCCCAAATAAGAGTTTGGCCGGCTTCATAGGCGGGATTGCCGCTTCGATAGCCGTGGGTCTCTTTCTCGCGGCGGCGCTGCCCCGCGTATTCAACTCCGCCCGTTTTCCGCCGCTTGTTTCCGGCTTTATTCTGGGGATGTTTACCGGCGCCGCGGCTGTACTCGGCGATCTTGCCGAATCGGCGCTAAAACGCGGCGCGGGCGTAAAAGATTCAGGCGGCTTAGTCCCGGGCCGAGGCGGCATCCTCGACTCTGTAGATTCGCTTGCCTTGTCCGCGCCGGTTTTTTACGTTACCTATAGGCTGTTATTTGTGTGAAGTATTGACAATTAACACGGCGCCATGTAGTATTAAGTATATATTAGGCGGATTATAATGAGTACAGGCTTAAATAGGTTAATTGGCGGTATATT
>JAIRMY010000218.1 GCA_031258335.1 Spirochaetaceae bacterium
TGTGATTCATGACGGTAAAAAACTGTTTTTCCCGGCTGATATGACCGCGCTTCAAATACAAATGGCTTATACTTCACTTATGCGGGAACAGCATATAAAATCGCCGCATAGATACGAAACTGACGGTTTTTATGTGCATGACGGCGATGTAATAGCCGACTGCGGCGCGGCGGAGGGAATATGGGCGCTTTCATCGGCGGAAAAAGCAGGGAAAATATACCTCTTTGAATGTGAAAAAAAATGGATAAACGCCCTCGAAAAAACTTTTAAACCGTGGAGCGGTAAAGTAGAAATTGTAAACAAATTTATTTCCGATACCGATTCAGCGGACAGCGTTACATTAGACAAATTCTGGGGGGGGGGGGGGATAAATTTCATAAAAGCGGATATAGAAGGCGCCGAAGTTTCCATGTTGCTCGGCGCTCAAAAAACTTTAGAATCGGCAAAAAATTTACGGCTGTCGTTGTGTACATACCACCGTCAAAACGATGCCTGCGATTTAGAGACCATTCTTAAAAAACACGGGTTTTCAACGTCGTATTCTGACGGCTATATGATGTTTATTTTCGGTGATGAACCTCTCAAAGAGCCGTATTTGCGGCGGGGGCTGATACGCGCTGAAAAGCTTGTTTTTGGTGAAGACGGTTCTCAGGTCAGGAAAAATCACGCGGCGGAAAATGCTCAAGGCAACCCTTGATGATGAATTTTTGTACAATGCTTTATTCGGCAGGGGTAAATGACGCTGCCCTGGCCTTTGCCCCACAGCCTTATACCACTGTCAAACCACCCAACTCGTGCCATAAAATAGCCCGAGGCTAGATTTTGTCAAACGGCGTATCCAGCGCGTAATCTACGCCGGTTACATCGAAACCGTGCGCTTCGAGAAAATCATGCCTAAAGCCTTCCGCGTCCGATTCGGCGTAGATGTTTTCTTCGGTGATTCTGTCGAGCGTGGCGGCGGCGGCCTCCTGAACGTCCTCGCGCATCTCTAAATCATCAATACGGATGCGGCCTTTGCCGTCAACCGGAGTCTTTAGCGCATCAACGGCGGTTTCCGCCGTGTAAAGGCGCTCGCGATAGAGGCGAGTTATCTGTTCTATGCAACCTTCGTGTATGCCCTTTGCCTTCATCACCTTGAAAAGGCTTGCAATGTACAGCGGAATTATTGGAATCACGGCGCTTGCTCGGGTTACTAGAGCCTTGTTCACCGACACCCATGCGCATCCCCCGCCGCCTTTTGCCGCGAATTTCCGGTTTATGTCTCGGGCGGCGCGTTCCAAATCCTCTTTTGCCCGTCCTATGGTACCATTTTTGTAGATGCTCCATGAGAGTTCGGGGCCTAGGTATGTGTACGCCACGGCGCGGCAGGGGGGGGAGAGAACGCCCGCCGCGTCAAGCGCGTCCATCCAGAGTTCCCAGTCCTCGCCGCCCATTACCTTGACGGTGGAGGCGATTTCTTCATCGTTTGCCGGTTCCACGCTTACAACGCCTATCTTGCCGCTTGCCAAATCGAAAGTCCTACCGGAGTACGGCGCGCCTATGGGTTTTATCACCGACCTGTACATCACGCCCGTAGCCGGATCCGTCCGTACCGGGGACGCGAGCGAGTAGACTACAAGGTCAATCTGCGCCTGAATACCCTGCGTCAGGGCTATGTCTTTTATCGCCTCTATCACGGCAGACTTGGCCTCGTTGGAAAAGGCATCGATGTTCAGGGTTTTGGCGGGAAGCCCAGCGGCGGCGGCTTCGGCGTCAAAGCAGAGGTTGTTGTACCAGCCCGGAGTCCCCGCCCTAGCTTCCGAGGCAGGCTTCTCGAAAGAGACTCCGACCGTAGCCGCGCCATAGCCAAAACCCGAAACTATTCGGCTTGCGAGTCCGTACCCCGTCGAACAGCCTATCACCAGAACCATACGCGGCGGTTTTTCGCATTTATTGCCGTGAAACAGTTGTTTTACATAGGCAATTTCGTTTCGTACAGCCCTGGCGCAACCCGCCGGGTGGCTGTTAATGCAAATATTACCGCGAATCATAGGTTTAATTACCATGTTTACTCCAATTTAAGCGCCGACGAGGCACATCCATTCGGCTTCCGCCGCAATTTCATCGCCTACGTACAGTTTGCCGGCCTGTTTTATCATTTTTGCCGAGACGCGGAGATTTTCGATTTCCATCCGGGTTTCGTCGCCCGGCCTTACCTGACGGCGGAATTTGACCTTGTCCACCGTAGCGAGAAAGAAAAGCGCATCGCCGCTTAAAATTCCGAGTTTACGGAGTCCCGCGCCGCCGGATTGCGCCATAGTTTCAATCAAAATAACGCCGGGCACAACCGGATAGCCGGGAAAATGCCCGGGAAAAAAGAATTCATCACTGTTAAAAATATGCCGCGCAACAATGCGCTTCTCCGATGCTTCGACAACTTCGTCCACAAACAGGAAGGGCTTGCGATGCGGCAGTAGTTCTACGATTTCCGGATGTTTGTCCATTTTTCTCCCCCATTTTTATCAACATACCACAAAACGCCGCCTGCGGGCAAGCCGCCTAGCCGCCGCAAGGCGGCTGTAGACTCTGCCGGGGGAGCGGCTGAGCGGCGGCAATGAGGAATGAGAAATGAAGAATGAATAGCGAGTTTTGCAAGAAGGTGGGCAACATCAGCCGCGTATGCCTACCGCCCCTTTCAGTGCCCAAGGCAGAAACCGAAATTAGCCTTGGGTACGCTAGCGCGGAGCGCCTTTAGACCCGCTGGCGGGCGCTGGCGGGCGGGTTGACGTATTTTATAAGGTAAAATATGCTTATCAGGTATGAAAATTGATACCGAAGACGGCGTGGACTATCAAGAATGCGATGGAAAAGCCTGCGCCGCCTGCCCCTGTATGAACTACTGCCCGCTGGAAAGCGCGATGTGTTTAATTGGTGGCAAGTGGCGGGTCGCTATACTCTGCTCCCTGCACCACAATGGACCCACGAGGTACAATGAGTTAAAACGCAAAATATCCGGCATAACCAATACGGCGCTCGCTCAGGCGTTAAAAGAACTGGAAAGGCACG
>JAIRMY010000006.1 GCA_031258335.1 Spirochaetaceae bacterium
TCAATGGAATGTCCCGCGCCAATTTGGTTCACGATCATTCCCACCGTTACCCGCATATTACGGATACAGGGCTTACCGCCCATTATTTGGGGATTTTGGGTTATACGATTCAAAGTTACCATACCGACGATTATAGAATATCTCCGAAATTTAGTCAAAATAGAAAAATCAATTTTCCATTCGCGCTCTCATGCGCCGCGTGGAGGCGCCGGAATGAGGAGGCTGCCCGGTCGCGGAAACGCCGGTTTACCCGCCGCATGGGGCGCGATTCTGCAATTGCGAAGTAGCCAAAGCGGACGAGTAAAAGCCGAGGACTCACACGGGTCCTTCGTGGTTTATATAAACGGATTCTTGATTGCTATTCACCTGATAATTTGTCCGTCATTTAAATCTTCCGATAGTAAATATTTTATCCACGATGCAATTCTTCCCTTGTCCATTTTTGCCCTTTGGATGTTCCGTTTGATTTGTTCATGAGCCGCAACGTTTCATTGACCCAGTTGTTTGATGGTATTCTTACCGTTTCATCTATCAGTTTCCGCACAAGCGCGTTGAATGTAATATGGTTCTTTTGCGCGTATTTCCTTCCGCGGTTTAATGTTTCTTCGTCTATTGCCATGGTAATATTTTTCATGCCTTACAGCCTCCATACCAATAATATGTGTACACATATTATTGGTCAATAGAACGCATAGCTTAAATTTCGTAGAAAAAATGCAACCTTTTCCATTTTTTTTGAGTAAGTATATGGGATTGATAATCCCAATAGTACCGCTCAGGGGAGCCGCTGTCATGAACGCGCCGTTGGCGGGACGCTCAATTAATACGAGGAGGATTTTACTATGAAAAACCGTATCATTTCAGGCGGCGGCGTGATTATTTTCGGGCTGCTCATCGCGCTGGGACCGCAATTCCTGTTCAAGGTATGCCCGGTCATGGATGGTATGTTTATGAAATGCCACTGGACGGCCCGGGCGGAAATCGGCGTTGGAGGACCCTTAATCGCCGGATTGGGGCTCGCCCTCATCTTTTTTGCCAATCCTAAAATACGGCTGGGGCTTACTATCGGAATTTTTCTTGCCGGCGTTCTCGCCCTGCTTATTCCCCACGCCCTCATAGGCGGCTGCGCCAACCACATGATGCCCTGCCGCAAAATAACGTTTCCCGCGATCACGGTTATCGCTGTTCTGCTGTTAATAACGGCGGCGATCAATGCGCTGTACCTTGTCCGAAAGAAAACATGATAGCGTTAAGCAATTAGCCCCCGCCGCGAATAGAAAGGCAAACCGCCGGCGCGTATACATATGTAAAAAAAATCGCACCGCTATCATTCAAGGCGGCTTAGTCTCCATTTTAAGCAAACCTGTTGCGGGGAGGGCTTGTCTAACGCATGATGTTTGCCTTATGCTGGAGACATGGCATTGAACTGCGGCATTGTGGGGCTTCCTAATGTAGGAAAATCCACTATTTTTTCCGCGCTGAGTTCCGCGCCGGCTGAAGCGGCAAACTATCCTTTTTGTACGATAAATCCCAATATTGGTGTTGTAAATGTGCCGGACGAGAGGCTTGACGTGCTGGCGGCGATTTTCAGACCGGAACGGGTCATCCCCGCGGCTGTGGAATTCGTTGATATAGCCGGCCTCGTGAAGGGCGCATCCCAGGGCGAAGGGATGGGGAACCAGTTTCTCGCTCATATAAGGGAGTCCGGCATGATAGCGCAGGTGGTGCGCTGTTTTGAAGATCCCGACGTTATCCATATGAATAACAGGGTTGACCCAGCGTCCGACATGGAAACGGTGAACATAGAACTCGCGCTTGCCGACCTCCAGACGCTTGCCAAACGGCGGGAGAGGGCGGAACGCGCCCTCAAGGTGCAGGCGCAGTCCGAGAAGAAGGCGGCGGAAACGGCGCTTGCCGCTCTGGACAAGATAGAGGCGGTGCTGGAGGACGGCAAACCCGCCCGCTCGGCGGACTTGACCCGCGATGAGCTGAACGCCGTCTATGACTGTCATTTTATTACGCTGAAACCCCAGGTTTACATCTGCAATACGGACGAGGACGGGGTAAAATCAGCCGCCGCCGGAAAGCCGGGCGTCTACATACAGGCGGTACAGAGCCGCGCTCTGGCTGAGGGCGGCGAGGCGGTGGTCATTTGCGGTAAATTCGAGGCCGAGCTTGCCGGAATCGAGGATAAAAATGAGAAAAAGGCGTTTTTAGAAGAGTTAGGGCTGCACGAAACCGGGCTTACAAGCCTTATCCATGCCTGTTACAGGCTACTGGGGCTTGCGACGTTCTTTACCGCCGGCAAAGACGAGTGCCGCGCTTGGACTATTCACGCCGGAGACGCCGCGCCGGGTGCCGCCGGCGTGATTCACAGCGATTTCGAGAAAGGTTTTATCAAGGCCGAGGTTTACGACTTTAACGACATTGTAAAGTACGGCACGGAGGCAAAAATTAAAGAAGCCGGCAAATACCGAGTCGAAGGCCGGGACTATGTAGTCCGGGACGGAGATGTGATGTTTTTTAAGTTTAACCTATGAAAAACGATATATTAAACGACATATTTAAGGAGATATTATGTCAGAACAACAGAATTTAGGGCCGCGGGACATTCCGGATTTGCACCACTGGATACCGTTGAGCCTTCAACACGTGTTCGCGATGTTTGGGGCGACCATACTGGTACCGCTCTTAACGGGATTGAGCCCGTCGGCAGCCCTCTTTTCCGCCGGAACTGGGACGCTGATCTACATTTTAGTTACCGGGGCGCAGGTTCCCGCCTTTTTGGGTTCGTCCTTCGCGTTCATACCGCCGATTATCGCGGTAAGCGCGTCCTACGGTATGCCTTACGCGCTCGGCGGGGCATTCGCCGCGGGAATTTTTTACTGCATAATAGGCGGCATCATCAAAGCGGCGGGGACGGGATGGCTGGATAGGGCGCTTCCGCCTGTGGTGATAGGCTCGGTAATAGTAGTCATCGGACTCAACCTTGCCCCGACAGCGATGTCCATGGCGATGAACGACGCCGGAGGAAACTACAGCCTCCCTATGTTTTCGATAGCGATTGTAACATTGGGCGTCATGGTCGCGGCAAACATTTTTCTGAAAGGCTTTTTCAGCACCATACCCATACTGATAGGGCTTGTCGCCGGTTATGTCTTTACGCTGGTAATGGGGCGCTTCTTCCCCGCCTACGACATAATCAGCTTCGAGGGCGTTAAAGACGCTTCATGGTTCGGACTGCCTAGTTTTGCCGCTCCCAAATTCAATTTTGTCGCCGTGCTGACCTTCATAATCGTAAGCCTTGCCACTATATGCGAACATCTAGGCGATATGCTGGTAACGAGTAAGGTCGTAGGACGCGATTTTTACAAGTCGCCCGGACTGCACCGCACACTTGCCGGAGACGGGCTTGCTACGGCGTGGGCGTCGCTCTGGGGAGGCCCGCCTAACACCACATACGGCGAAAACATAGGCGTAATGGCGATAACCCGCGTCTATTCAGTCGCCGTGATAGGCGGGGCGGCGGTGATAGCCGTGATTCTCTCGTTCATTCAGAAATTCGGCGCGTTGATACAGACTATACCGACTCCGGTGATGGGGGGAATCTCCATGCTGCTGTTCGGCATAATAGCATCGAGCGGGCTCCGTACTATCGTGGAAAGCGGCGTCGATTACAAGGATAAGCGCAACCTGACGATTTCATCGGTAATATTCGTGATAGGAATAGGCGGCGGCAGGCTCGCGTTCAGCGTAGGCGGGGGCGTGGAATTTCAACTTGCCGGCGTAGCCCTTGCCACCATTACAGGCATAATCCTGAACCTTGTATTTCCACGCTCGGAAAAGGGGTAAGGCTGTAGGCCGCGCAAAGGGAGTTACAAATGGTTAATCCGCTGGTGAGCATAGGCACTCTTTCGTACAACAGCGCGGGTTTTATCCGCGAAACGATAGACTCCGTGCTGTCGCAGACGTACGAGAATTGGGAATATGTTATATGCGATGACTGTTCGGCTGATAATACCGTCGAAATAATCAAATCGTATAATGATCCGCGGATAAAACTATTTGTAAACGAAAGAAATCTTGGATATGCTGAAAACGGTAAGCGCCTGCGGCAATACTTTGGCGGTGATTTTATAAAAATATTTGACCATGACGATGTGTTATACCCGAATTGTATTGAACGCCAGCTTGAGATTCTTTTGAACAAACCTGACGCGGCTATTGTAACCTGTGATGCGGATTTTATAAACGCCGCGGGAAAAAAATTATACGTAAATAAAATTCCGTTCAAGGCTGATGCCGTAAGCAGGAAGCAGATGATCGATTGTATGTTTCGTACTGGCAGGAACTCATTCATGGACGGAAGCAGGACTATGCTGCGCCGGAAAGTATTGGAACGGGATTTTCCACTCGCCGCTGATGAAAAACTTTACATCATACACGAGCCGCTCTGCGCGTACCGTCTCTTGCCTACATCTTTGCAGATGAAAATTTCATGTATAAAAGAATTCCAGCGGGGATACAAAAGTTTATACTTGAACAAGGAACTGCGTATATCGCGCCTTCAGTACATGAATGTCTGCGTTGTAAATGTAGTTAATTATTTTCTTCGGTCTTTGATCAAGATTTTATTTAATTTATGAAAAGCAAACGAAGTTTAAAAAACATACTTGTTACAGGCGGCGCGGGCTTCCTCGGAAGTAATTTTATCCGTGTAATGCTGGAAAAAACGGACGGGTTTAGCGGGCGCATAATCAACATGGACGCGCTCACCTACG
>JAIRMY010000051.1 GCA_031258335.1 Spirochaetaceae bacterium
GTCGTCATCATCATCATCGTATTCGCCGGTATTGCCGTTACTCACGGGACTCACGCCGTCAGACTTACCGATGAATGCTCCAATTTCGCTCCACACGCCAAAACGTCCAAAGAGCAAACTCCCTCCAAATCCCACATAAGCGCCGCCTTCATCCAAATTACCAAGGGAAAAGGGGTCAAACGCAAAAAATATAGAAATCCCGGATCTTTTTGCGTTGTCAAAATGCCTATTTACGGCAAGTCCGGCGTTCTCCTGCCTGCTGCGCCCCGCCATATCATGGCCGGCCTTGTCATAACCGGTCTTGCCGTAACCGCCGCGGTCAAAGCCTTCCCTGTTATAGCCCGCCGCGTCATAATCAAACGGATCTAGCCCCGCCTTGCTGTATCCGTCTATGTTGTACCCGCTCGCCGTGTATCCGGTACCGCCAACCGCGCTTATCCTGATATACCCGGTATTATCCGGGTCCTCGACATCAACGCCGTTTACCGTCTTTATCGTCAGTTTTAGCACGTCGCCCATATCATTTACAGGAACATCTCTAAAATAACCTATTTCTCCGGCATTCAGCGGTTCGGTATAGTTATCGCCTAGAAGCTCATTTTTCAATGATACTTCCGCGCCGCCTATGGTTTTTCCCTGTTCATTGGTCAGCGCCGCCTCTATGGTAAAGGTCCTGCCCTCGCCCGCCATCCATGAGGGCGCCGTCCATGAATCCCCCTGAGTTTTACCGCCGGACTGTACCGCCGCAGGCTGTACTGCGTACTCCTTTCCCGCCTCGTTTACCCTGTCAAGCTGTTCCTGTACCTTGTCCAGCGCCGAGTTTATGCTTACGAATCCAAGTTTCACATCTTCGAGTCCGTCGAGTATGCTTTGCATTACCTTGAGGCTGGCGGGAACTCCTATAGAGGCGATACGGAATTGCAAATTTATCGTTTCTTTCTGGTAATTCACTTCGCCGGTTCGTTCCAGAACGGGGTCATAGATGATTTCAAAGGGCGGGTGATTCCTGTAAAAGTCCTCGCTTTCGTGTAACAGCCCGGTCAGTTCCCGCTGTTTGTCGAGCAAAATTTTTTGCTGATCCAAGAGGAGGTCCCTTTGACCGAGTAAATACTCCTGCTGATTTTTAAGCGTTTCCTGATGCGCCTTGTACTGCGCCAGTTCGTTTTGCGCATCCCTTGCTATATTGCCCGTCCTTACAGGCACGGATAACTCAGGCACCGTTATCTCCGGCGCGGTGAATACTGATGCCTGATACGCCTCGAGCCGGCCTACAGCCTCAATCAGCGACGGGTCAAGCGACTGCGCCTCGAAAAGGTAGTACATAGCCTCGAAAGTTGTCTTTGGGGTGTCGCCTGAGTTTTGCGCCGTAACGCCTTTGGCGAGGGCTGTTTCCGCCTCAACCGAGGACCGCACCGTTTCATACAAGGCCGCCCTGCCAGAAGCGCTTAATTCTACGCCCATCCGCGCCAACAGTTCATGGGCAGCATCCTTTGCCGCCTTCATGTTTTGTATTTCGCTTAACGTGTACCCCTTTGGCCCGAAAGACGCCCTGCGTTCCCCCGTCTCGGGGTTTGAAACGGCTAATTCAAGGTAAAATGTTACCGCGCCGGACGAAACCGCCTGTGTAAGCGAACCGGTTAAAATATATTCGGCGTTTGTCAGATTGCCTATGCGTATATAATCGTCATCGGAAAAATCACCTGTGAGCGACAAGTTTTGTTCTTCCAATATCTCGTCAAGATGGCGGCGGTCAAGGACTGTCATCTCTGAATACCTGTCAAAATCCCCGGTCAAAGACCCCTGTATCATGGAAAGGCACCATGACAGCCCTTTTGGAATATTTACCCCTTTTGGCTGCAACACGGCTATCCGTAAGCCGCTGCCGCCGTCTCCTGAAAAAAACGGCTGCCCTGCGGGGATGTTTAACCTGTCCGCGCCGTCCCGCGGAGAGGATGCGCAGCCCGCAACGACAAGAACGGCAGCCGCCACGACCAGCATATTTGTCATAGACATCTTGCAAGGGGTATATTTTTTACAGCCCATTTTAACATTCATTACTTATAACTTAACATTTGCACACATATTAGAACAGGTAATCATGTCTTAAATTATGGCTCAAGTTTAACCCCTAGCACCACACTCTGCGGGGAAAACGAAGAAAAGTGTCGCGTTTTGGTTTGTACGTTGACAAAGAACTCAAGCCCTTATACAGTTTTCTAATGGAAATACGCGACCGATACGCGCCGTCTCCTACAGGGTTGCAGCATATAGGCGGGTTGCGGACGGCGCTGTTTAACTACCTGTTCGCAAAATCGCGGAATGGGAAATTTATACTGCGGCTGGAGGATACGGACAGGACGCGCTTTGACGAGGCGTACGTTGATAACCTGTACGCTTCGTTTGAGTGGCTAGGTTTTCGCTGGGATGAGGGACCGGATATAGGCGGGCCGTCAGCGCCGTACATTCAGTCCGAGCGCCTGGAAATCTACAAAAAATACGCGCGTGATCTGGTAGAAAGCGGTCATGCTTACTACTGTTTTTGTTCCGCCGAAAGGCTGGACACGCTACGCAGGGAACGCGAGGCCGCCCATTCGAGCGAGGCTGGGTACGATAGGCATTGCCGCGCCGTTGACGCTCAGGAGGCGGCTTCCCGCGCCGCCGGAGAACCGCATACGATAAGGCTCCGAATACCGCTCGGCGAAAAAACCGGTCTTGACGACGCGTTGCTCGGTAAGGTCGAATGGAAAAATGATGATGTAAGCCCCGACCCCGTGCTGTTAAAATCGGATGGCTTTCCTACCTATCACCTTGCCAACGTAGTCGATGATCATCTGATGGGAATAACGCACGTGTTGAGGGCGCAGGAATGGGTTTCATCAACACCGCTTCATATAATCATGTACAGGGCATTCGGCTGGACTCCGCCGGTATTCTGCCACCTTCCCATGGTGATGGGGCAGGACGGCAAAAAACTTTCCAAACGGCACGGCGCTACAAGCATAGATGAATTCCGTAAAAACGGCTTTTTGCCGGAAGCACTTGTAAACTATGTCGCGTTGCTCGGCGCTTCTTACGAAGAAGGCAAGGAGATTTATACGCTGGACGAGCTATGCGCCCGCTTCAGCCTTGAAAAATTGAACAAGGCTCCTGCCGTTTTTGATTACAAAAAACTTGAATGGTACAACGCCCATTATATCAGGGTGAAGACGGACGCCGCCCTTGCCGCACTTGCGCTGCCCTACGCAGTGCGGTCCGGCCTTTTCGGGGTGCCGGGTCGAGATCCCGGAGCGGAACAGCTTGCGTTGTTCAAGGCGGTTATGCCACTGGTAAAAGAACGAGCCGTGTTTCTCGGCGATATACCGGCAAAACTCACATACCTGTTTTCCGAGCCGCCCGTGCCGGATGCAAGCGAATTCATACCAAAGAAATCATCGCTGGAGGAGGCGCGCCGGCTCTTGGCGATAGGGCGGACTCTTGCCCCTCAAATGGCGGAAACCGGTGATGAGGACGCGGAAAGGCTGGCAAAAGAAACTGCCCAAAGGGAGGGGGTTAAGCTGGGCGATTTGCTGATGCCGTTGCGCGTTGCCATAACCGGTTCACGTGTGAGCCCGCCCCTGTTCGGTTCTATCCGTCTTTTGGGCGCGGCATCCAGCCTTGCCCGCATAGACAGGGCGCTGGAAAGTCTGTGATCGCATAGCCACGGGCAGGCATAAAAACTGTCATGGCTAAAAACCGGAAACCGGAACGGCAGCCTCCAGCGTTTTCTATTTTTTTTGATAGAACCGTCTGTATTTTTATACAGCTTATCGGGACAGGAAGACGTTTTTTTTGCGCCGTTGATGTAAGTCTATATACAGCAATAATTTATAGATTTCTTCAGATTCAGGGTGAATCTTGGCATGGTTTGTGCATTGTATATACAAACGATTAGAAAGAAATGGGAGGCCATGTATGAGCAGACTTTCAAATGAAATGCGGAATGACAAGACGTATCAGTCGTATATACAGCATATAAAAATGATACCCCTTCTTGGCATAGAGGAGGAGCGAGAACTTACAGGACGTGCGGCTCGGGGCGATGAGGATGCGATTCAACGCCTTGTAAAAGCAAATTTGCGCTTGGTAATAAAGATAAGCCAGAAATATCTATCCCCCGATATTTCCCTGATGGATTTGATACAGGAAGGGAATGTTGGTCTTATACACGCCGTTGAGAAATTTGATTTAAACAAAAACGTCCGTTTTTCTACTTACGCTGTTTTGTGGATCAAGCAGGCTATAGTCCGCTTTGTCGTAAGCAAACGCCGCACAATCCGGCTTCCGCTCAAAAAAGAAGAGCTTTTGCGGAAGGTTTATGCCGTGGAGCATATACTTCATCAAAAATTGGGACGTAAGCCTAAAATAGACGAAATTGCCAATGAGACAGGTTGCTCCATATACGATATAGAATTGGTGATGAGTATGGGCGCCAGTCCTTTGTCTCTGGAGGCCGAATTTTCTGATAGTACGGGGGCATCCTTCATCGAAATTTGTGAGGACAGCCACCAGTGCAATCCTGAACGTGAATTTTTAATACGGTCTTCACGTAATGAAACACGAAGTTTTTTGAAAACGCACCTCAATGTGCGCGAAAGAAATGTTATTTTTCACCGGTTTCGTTTCGTGGATTCCGATGTATATACATTTCAGAAACTAGGCGACACAATGGGCATTACAGCCGAGGCTGTGCGCCAGATTGAAAAAAGAGCTTTGAACAAAATTCGCAATAAACGCGATGAATTTTTGAAGTGCATCTATGCGTAAACTATCTTGAAGAGGGTGTCCGGCAACTTTTAGAAGGCAGGCAGGGACTTTTTGAAAGCGACAGGCCGGACGCTTTATTAGAAGGCAGGTACAGGTTTTCTGAAAACGGCAAGCTGGATACGGAAGATTCGGCAAAAATGCTTTGCGCTTTGCTGAATCGTTACTGTAACGAGATAGAGCTTTTTAATCCCGCCTACGGCTTGGTGTCTGTTAAAGACAGGGTTGAGTTAGCCGTTAAGCATATCCTTGATTCGCTTGCGCCGCTTGGTATCATAAAACAGCTTATCAGTGGTTGCCGCTTTCCACGCATAGCGGATGTCGGGTCGGGTGCGGGTTTTCCGGGGATACCGCTTGCACTTGCCCTGCCGGATGTTTCTTTCACGCTGATTGAACGTATGGGCCGCCGCGCCGGGTTTTTACGAAATACAGCGGCGGTTTTACCGTTGCCCAACGTTGAGGTGCTTGAATCAACAGCGGAACAAGCGCCGCCTGAAATCGCGGATATTGTTTGTTTTCGTGCTTTACGTCCCCTGGAGCCAAAAATTCTCAGAGTTTTGTTCCGGTTGCTTAAACCCGGAGCATGGCTTGCCGCTTACAAAGGGCGCCGTGAAACGATACTCACGGAAATCTCGCCGCTTTCCCTGACACAGCAAAATGCCGAATGGCGCGTCATCCCCTGCCGCGTCCCGTTTCTTGACGATGAAAGAAATCTACTGCTGATTAAAAAACGATGAGCTTGCGCTCCTGAGCTGTTTTTGGGGCTGACTTTTTGCGGTTTTCCGTATAACATGAATTGTTGAACGAATGAAACCCCAATATTCCGCATTATTGATATGTCTTTTTGCCCTGTCCGCTTTCTCTTGCCGGAGCATTGCAGGACTCCTGGATAAGGCAGGCAATGTCGTGGATGGTTCGGCCTTTGACAAAAAGAAAGTTACTACGTACAAGATTGATGAAACCATTACCTTTCGCGTTTTTTCCACAAGAGAAGGCGAAAACCATAGTGAATTTACGCTAAAAACCATTCCGTACCTGAAATTCTACGGTACGGCACCGGATGAAAACGGTATTTTTTCTATTTCCCGCGTGCATTTTTTATTTGGCAGCACATACGGCTGGCTGGAAGGAGATATAGACGCGTCCGCCACGGGTAACTTCGTGGAAAACGGCTCGTCAACGGTGTATTTTTTTGTCAAAACTCCTATTGTTATTGGTGAAATAACCAGTGGCGGGATAAGAAACCGCGGCAGGCGGATTTACGGCGAGCCTGCGCTTACCGAGCTTAGGGGACGGTGGGAACGTATAGCGGCCGCCGTTTCATGGATGAGGATGCAGCCTGAGCATCTACCCGATGACACCTTGAAACCACAAAAGGATTTTGAAAATTACTGGCAGCCTATACTTTTTCCCGAAACGGTAAGGGCAAAACTGCGCCCGCCAAGCTATACCGCTCTCGGAACCGGCGCAAAAGACTATGCCTACGGCGCGGGTATAAGATGGAACGCCGCCTACACAAGGGAACTTTTACCGGAACAACTGCGCCCCCTAAGAGACAACGGCAGCCTGTTCCGCGACTGGGAAGAGTCCGTGGAATGGTTCTATGTCTGGTACTACCGGAGCGCCATAGAAACCCTGCTGGGGAACTGAAAATGAGAGGATAACAGTCAGTCCGTCATGTCTGTGCGGAAGGCGGAATCCCCCTAAAAAAACGGACGGCTTAACAGGAACAAAATAAAACACTACACTAAAACCTATGAAAATTGTCGTTATAGGGGCGCAGTGGGGGGACGAGGGTAAAGGGAAAATCGTTGACTACCTTGCGGGAGAGGCAGACATAATAGTTCGGTTTTCCGGCGGGGCCAATGC
>JAIRMY010000022.1 GCA_031258335.1 Spirochaetaceae bacterium
CTTGTCCCCTCTGCGGGGGACACCCCCGCAACGCCCCCGCATCACCGTACCGCTTGCGCGGTTTGACGCAACGCGCCCTCTTTACACTATGAAGCGGATTTGCAGTATTTTTCAACAAAGTTTGAATCAAATTCTTTTTTATTCCATACATAGACTTCCTTGAAGTATAATTTTTGTAAGCCGTCCAACCCAAACGGAAAGAATGGAGAATTACCAGCCCGATTATATAAATGTTTTCCTATTGCAATCCTATATTTACCTTGAAAAACCACTCGTCCTCAGCCTGCATATACAGGGCGTCGCATGAATTAGGACTATTACTAAGCGCAAATTTCGCGGCGATGCTTTCTTTAAATTTATCAAAATTAACAACTTTTTTCTGGCTGGATGTCATAAAAACACCTCTGCCTTTTGGGGTTACTTTTTCATCACTGTCCTCTGAGGTTTGTTCGAGAGTGTCGCCAAATTCATCAAGCATTTGTTGGTATATACCGGCAAGCATTCAATATTCCCTGTAACGAAGATTTTCAAGCACTTGAAAAGGCTCTGCCAGCTTCTGATATGTCAAATCAAGATTCCCCGTAACTTCCTGTATAGTACACACATCGCCCTGCGTGTCTGTCAAATAATAGTTACAATGATCAACAATATCATTTTTTTGACTGTAAACTTCAATGGCGTTGAGAAAATACGGGCTATGGGTGGTCAATAAGATGGTTAAATTAAATTCTTTTTGCAATATCACCAGCAACTCGGCATATTTTAACTGCCATTCGGGATGCAAATGAATTTCAGGTTCATCAAATACAAGGACGCCCTGCTCTTTTATCGCCCCGGCTTCCATGAGGCGCTTTATTATCAGGAAAGGTTTCATACCTGCGGAAATAGTTACCATCCCCAGAGGGGAATTTAACCCGTCTTCCTGAAACATCCAGCCATCATCACTCCGCCTGAATTCGCCACTGACAACACTGCGAATATTTGACAATACGCGCTGTACTTTTTGTTTTGCTAGGATTTCATCAATTGCGCTAATACCATCAGGTGATTTTGATAAACTCTCAAGCAAGTATTCGTGGTGCCGGTATTTATTTCGTATACGGATGAGATGACGATATAGTTCATCCAATATAAACGGCGTGTCTATATAGAGGGCATTGTAAACAATCCCTACATTATCAGTAAAATCAGTACATTCATTATTTTCAATTGACGCAAAAAGCGTATTTCCCTTAATTGTCAGAGAAATTGTCCCTGCCGCTTCCGCATGATTAACATGGATAATTCTATTCCCAAATTCAGATACTAGAAAACGGGTAAGTATAGTCTTCTGGACTTGTTCGTCAGTAATTTCATTGGCTCGTGCTATCCTTTCATAGACGATATTTATAGCATCTTCTATACCATCCATAGATATAGAACTATTGTTCATTACTTCTGCCAATAAACCGCGAATCTTCTCCATGGAAGATAGATGTTCAATAATGTTATTTACAAGGTTTCTATACTGACCGGTTGGCCGAAAGCGATAGCGAGAGAATGAACTATCAATAATATTTTCAATAGCGCTCCTTCTTTCTTTGCGTATTGCGGACTCAGCGTTGCAGAAGGCGTTAAACATACAATAGAGAATCTTACCATAGGTGCTTTTCCCGGTATTATTGTTACCGGCAATGACCGTTATTCCCCGCATCTCAATCGCGGCTTCTTGTATCTTGCATATATTATTTATCTTAAAAGTCATAGAAACCTAAAAAGTTATGAAAAACCATACACTAATCCAATGTTATAGTTAATGACCGGTATGTGTCACTACACCTATGGGCAAGCGCAAGGGTGTCAGTCACCTTTTTGGAGGGTCAAACGCGGGGTGGCAGTCACCTAAACAGACAGACTGTCGGCAGAGGGCGAGACTGTCGGATAAAACCCTTCCGCGCCTTAGGAGTCCGTCTGTGGTTGAACGTGGTTAACCGCGATAAGTGTTTTGTGATGATGCCGGGAGCGTTGCGGGGGCCGCGCGTGAACAGTGAATGGTGATGGGAGGTAATAGGTGAGTAATAAGCGATTAAAGCGTGGTAAGTACCCCTTGCGCTTCCCGCCGGAAACGGCGCATACTGACGGTATGGAAAAGGTTATTGTTTTGGATACCGAAAGTTTTCAGGCGGCAGAACGGGAATCGCTCCAATTACGGGTGTCCTTGCCGGAGTTCTGCTCTCTGGCAATCCGGGAGTTTGTGCAAAACCACCGCAAAAACAGCGTTACCGAACAGCTCAACGCGGTCTACACGGGCTATACGGCGAAAATAGACGGGGGTATTTTGCAGGCCCAATATGACGGCCTTGACGGAGAGGACTGGTAGATGGTCAAAGGCGAAATTTGGTGGGCGGAACTGCCCTCTCCCCGTGGGTCGGAACCGGCAAAAAAACGCCCAGTGTTGATAGTACAGGGCGATGATTTCAACCGTAGCCACATCAATACGGTTATTTGCGCGGTGATTACCTCCAATCTGATACTTGCTTTGATATTCCGTCAATTGCATTCATTCCAACAAATCTACCAGCAGTCCGTTTATCTCTTCGATATTTTTTAAGAGGTTAATCTGTTTCATCTGTCCTGTCATTATGTCCGCGGCAAGCCTGTCAAGTTTTTGATCGATGATTTGCACGGAACTGTATTTATTTCTTGCATGGCGCGATTCCGGATCATTTTTACGGCGCGCGCCACTGAAACCTGCTTTTTGGCTGCCCGGAATACCGGCATCCTCTTTGACACTGTAAGCGTTGTCAACTACATAGCGTATGAATTTCTGTATGGCTGAACGGTAGCGTTTGATCTCTTCGGGAAACGGGCGTTTTGAAAGCGCGTCTCCGGCGTTGTGTACGTCGTCCAACAGGAATGTAAGCGCGCCGCCATCGGGTGAAGCAACGGTGTTTTCCGGTTCAAGCCGGGGCGCGTCTTGGGTCTCTTTTGCGAGGGTATTAAAAAAAAGCGGACTTGTACGCTCACCTTTGCGGTTTTCTGTATTTTTTTTGGGTTTTGTTCCGGTGAAGGGGGTAAAAGATGCCGTTTCGTTTAATCTTGCCGTGGAAAAATCATCAATTCTTGCCATGAGCGTCTCCGGACTCAGGCGGCAAACCTTTGTCCAAAACCCGCTTAACCATACGGGCATCTTCGTACTCGGCAAAAGTTTGTTTCCAGCGATCTTCGTCCTTGCACACGGTTATCCTGCCGTGAACCATGCATCCTTCGTCCGCCCGAATACGCCGTGTCAGTATATCGCCCAGCACCAGCCCCGTAGAAAGTATGACTAAGCATTCGCTTGCGAGTACGTTTCCGTAAACCACGCCGCCTATAGTTATGAAACTGCCTGAAACGCTGCTTTTCAGGCGGGCATTTTCGCCTATCACGATGCGGCCTTTTACCGTCAAATCGCCGCAAAGTTTGCCGTCAACGCGGGTAAAGCCCGCCGCTTCTACATCCCCGTACACGTTGGAGGAGGGGCCTATTATTGTGTTGATTGAAAAATCTTTAAGTTTAATTTTTTCCGCCATTAAGTTTTACCCTGCCAGCGACTGAACGAATGTTAAGGAATTTGTACGGGTCAACAACATCGGAACCTATGTGAACCTCGTAGTGAAGATGCGGTCCGGTCGAACGTCCCGTGTTTCCTATATAGCCTATAACATCTCCCTGTTGAACGCGCTGTCCTGTACGCACCCTAAAAGACAGGAGATGCGCGTAACGTGTATAAAAGCCGTGTTTATGCCTTATGATTACATAATTGCCAAAGCCGCCTTCGTCAGAGGCGACTGTAACAATCTGTCCATCCGCAGTGGCTACTATAGGGTCGCCCTGGCGGTATGTTGAAAGGTCTATGCCTTTATGAACGTAAAGCTGACCGGTAAACGGATCTTGGTTTTCGCCAAAAAACATGGAAATATGCCCCATGCCGCCTTTTATGGGCCAAATATTCGGCACTTCGGTTAGAAGCGAACTCTGCGAATCGAGCAATGCCCCCATCTCTTTCAACGGTTCAACAGCGCTCGACAGGTAGTTTGCCAGACTGCGGGCATCGTCCGCTTCGCGCAAACGTCCCTCGGATGTCTCCCTCATGTCAAAAAACGATGAAAGGTCGCCTGAACCTGTCGTCTTTGAAGAATCCGCGGCAATATTCACGCCCAAAGACGAGAAAACGCCGGAAAGCGCGGACTGAAACGTGTGCGCTTCCCGCCAAAGCACGGACATTTCATCCCTAAGCTGGTCAAGGCTTGCCTGCGTCTCGCGAAGCCTGTCGTCCTTGCTCTGTAAATCACTTCTCTGCATACCATAAGAGGTTTCATACCAAATGAACGAGGAGAGCATCCCTATAAGCGTCAGAACTATCACGCAAAGCGACAGAAAAGTAACCTGTATGTTGTAAACTTTTTTTTCGGAATGCGGTACTAGGACTATGGTATAACGGTGGCGCAACGCGGAAAAAACACTTTTGAAAAAAAGCGCGACAGCGTTCATGTACGCAAAAAACCTCTTTTTTACCTCTTTTACAAAACTGTTTTCCAACTGTTTGTAGCCATGGACACGAGCCACTTTATACCTCATTATATTAGAATACGCCTACCCCCTCCCCCCTTCGAAGTGGACGGTCTTAAAAGCGCCGGACGCACAGTTATAAGCAACACGGCAGTAAATGAAGGCAAAAACCTCTACCGCGTCCGCCTCAAGGACATGGCAACAAAACCAGCCAAACGAGTCTCGTTGATTACTATATTTTATAAGATAACTATTGTCAAGAGCTTGTCGTTATTGTCAAGCCGAATACGTTTACGGAAGAGACAACGCGCGCCCCACGCCCTTAACGTTTTAACCAAAAATCTTTATACTGTAACTATGTTTAGAGGATTAACCATGCGCGCGCAGCGGATTTTGGCTGTTGATGCGCAAACTGAGACACGGCGTTACTACTCCGCGCAACTTGAACCGGAGCACATCCTGCTCGCCATCCTGCGCGACGCCGACAGCGTGGCTTTCAAGGCGCTGGAATTCCTGCAAGTCGATATAGCGCAGGCCCGGAAGACGCTGGAAAGCATAGTCCTGTTCGAGGACAAAAATCCGGTTAAGTACGGCGTTTTCACATCCAACGCCGCGCCGCCGTCCAAGCGGACTAAGTTGTTGCTACAGCAGGCGGCGGAGGAAAGCCGCAGGCTTGGCAGCGGCGGCATAGGGACGGAACACATACTGCTTGCCGCCCTTTACGAGGCGGATTCCTGCATCCATACCTTGCTTGCCGATCAGAATGCCGATGCCAACGTGCTCCGTCTTGTTTTGCAGACAAACTTCAGCCGTAAGTCCGGCGGCGCGGAGGCTAACGGCCATTCTTCCTGTTTTCAACCGCTGGTAATGGGGGGCGCTCCCGTGTGCCTAGAGCGGGCTCTCAAGTCTCAGAACAGCTCCACCGCCACTCCGGCCCTTGATCAGTTTACCCGCAACCTAACCGACCTTGCGCTGGACGGCGAGCTTGACCCGGTGATAGGCAGGGACAAGGAGATCATGCGTATGAT
>JAIRMY010000074.1 GCA_031258335.1 Spirochaetaceae bacterium
GCGTCATGCCGTTCATAGCGATTATGCCGGGTATCACGAAACTCGTGTACGAAGCCCCGCCTATGTTGACGGCGCTGCCCAGACCCCAGCCGAAGGCGACTATGTATAGCATAGGCCCCACTAGGGCGCTCGCGCTTATATCAACTATTCTAGCCTTGAACAGTATCCATTCTTTCCAAAGTATGGAGTTAAACCGCGCCGGGTTAAACAGTGTCATCGTACGTTCCGTTTGCCGGCGGTTTTTGAGTCAGTGTTATGAATGCATCTTCAAGATTGGTTTCACGGATGCCGTAGTCGCCCGCCCTGCGCGCCGCGCCGCGCAGGGCTTCCTCACGGCTGTCAAAAAAACGCTGTACGGTTTTGCCGTTTTCAAAGTATTCCAGCACGAAATTTCCCGCCCGGGCTATAATCTCACGCGGCGTTCCCGTCCGTATCAGAATACCGCGGTCTATCACGCCCAGCCGTGAACAGAGCGCGGCGGCTTCTTCCATGTAGTGCGTTGTGAAGAAAATCGTCAAGCCCTGTTTTTGCAGTTCGCGCAGCAAATCCCAGATACGCCTGCGCCAAGCGGCGTCAAGCCCCGCCGTCGGTTCATCCAGCAACAGAATCTCAGGCTCGTGCATGAGGGCTCTTACTATCATCAGCTTACGCTGCATACCGCCGGAAAAAGTCTTAGCCTTGTCGTTCATTCTTTCGGTCAGCCCGGCGAACTCCAGAAGCTCGGCTGCCCGCCGTTTCCGCGTAGGCGCGGGAATGTTGTACAGCCGTCCGTGGTATTCAAGGTTTTGCCAGGCTGAAAGTTCGGCTTCAAGGTTAGGATACTGGGCGGCAACCCCCAAACGCTGCTTCGCGCGGGTCAGATTCCGGTGTACCGTATCGCCGGATATGCTGATGGAGCCGGAAGTCGGAGATGCAAGCGTGGTCGTCATCCTAAGCAGCGTGGTCTTACCCGCGCCGTTAGGCCCCAGGAGGGCAAAAAATTCGCCACGTTCTATAGTCAGCGAAAAGTTATCTACCGCCGTAATAGCGCCGTACTTTTTTGTAACATTTCTGTACGAAATCATTACGGGAACGTTACAAGAGCGGTTCGTCTATTGGTTTGCCGCCCGGAACCATGGGTAAAACCAGTTCGTCTATGTCTATTGCCGCGTCAATGATGGCCGCGCAACCGGACAAGGTGGAGGCAAGCGCCGCGTCAAGGGCGGAGGCAAAACTCTTTTCGTCTTTGGCGCGGTACGCGGGAATCCCGTACGCGCCGGCGAGTTTAACGAAGTCGGGCGGCCTTTCCAGCGTGGTCTCGGAATAGCGCTGATCGTAGAACAGGCGCTGCCATTGACGTACCATGCCCAGCGTCCTGTTGTTGAGGATGATTACTAACACCGGAAGTTTGTACGCGGCAAGCGTGGCAAGTTCTCCGCAATTCATTCGGAAAGAGCCGTCTCCTGTAAAAAGGACGATGGGACAGTCGGGGCGGGCGATTTTCGCGCCCAGCGCCGCGCCCAGCCCGAAACCCATAGTCCCCAGCCCCCCTGAGCTAAGAAACGCGCGCGGCCTCCTATGCGGATAGAACTGCGCCGCCCACATCTGATGCTGGCCTACATCGGTTACGATTACCGCTTCAGCCCCAAGCCGTTTTCCCGTCTCTTCGACGATGAAGCGGGGGTGCAGTTTTGTTTTCCTGTGATACGCCTTCGGTATCTCTGCCTTCCAGCGGGCGATTTCTTCGTGCCAACTGCTGTCCGCGCTGTAATTAGCGGGCAGTATTTCCAGCATACGCTGTAGTATCAGCCTTATGTTGCCTGTTATCTCCAGATCGGTTTTAACATTTTTGTTGATCTCGGCGGGATCTATATCGAATTGCAGGACTTTCGCGTTTCTTGCGAATATGTCCGTGCTGCTGGTAACGCGGTCCGAAAAACGCGCTCCTATGGTAATCAGCATATCCGATTTTTGTACCGCCTTGTTTGAAGCCACCGTGCCGTGCATCCCTATCATCCCTGTATACAACTGGTGGTCGTGGTCGAGTGCGCCGAGCGCCATCAGCGTGAGCGCTACAGGGGCGTTTATACGCTCGGCAAAGGCTTTGAGTTCTTCGCAGGCGTCGGCAGTCACCACGCCGCCGCCGGCATAGATGAAAGGATGTTTTGATTCTGTGATTAAACGCGCCGCCGACTGTAGGGAGGCTTCATTGAGCGTTTTATCTGAGGCGCGGGCCGAAAGCCGCCTGGAACGGGCGTCCAACGCGGCGGAAGACGGATCAAGGGGTTTCCATTCAGCGGAGGAAGACGTTACATCTTTGGGAATATCAATCAGGACGGGTCCCGGCCTCCCCGATCTTGCCACGATGAACGCTTCACGGACTACTTCGGCAAGGTCGGCGGGATCTTTTACAATCCAGTTATGTTTGACGACGGGCATGGTGATGCCGGCGATGTCAACCTCCTGAAAACTGTCTTTGCCCAAGAGGTTCGTGGCGACATTGCCCGTAACAGCCACGAGCGGCACGGAATCCATGTAAGCCGTGGCTATGCCGGTTACCAGGTTTGTCGCCCCCGGCCCGGAAGTCGCTATGCAGACGCCGGTTTTCCCTGTTGAGCGGGCATAGCCGTCCGCCGCGTGCGCCGCGTGCTGTTCATGGCTTACCAGTATGTGCCGTATGCGGTCCTGATGTTTGTACAATTCATCGTAGATAAACAGAACCGCGCCGCCCGGATAGCCGAAGACCGTGTCAACGCCCTGTTCAACGAGCGCCTCTATTAAAATACGCGCGCCGGAATACTCCATATTTAACAACCTCCAAATTATAACGCTTCCCGTATTATATAATGCGGACGCCGTTTAACCTCGGTGTAAGTTTTGGCAAGGTACTGCCCCAGTATCCCTACGGAAAACAGTTGCACGCCGCTCGTAAATAGAATTATACAGGTAGTAGACGCCCAGCCGTCAACATTCACGCTATAGCCCGCCATCTTTTTGATCACTATGCCGGAAATCAACACTAGGGACGCGAGGAAAAACAGAATTCCCAGCACCGAGGCGATAGCAAGCGGTTTAGCCGAAAACGCGATAATTCCGTTGAATGCGTATGAAACCAGCTTCCAGAATGACCATTTTGAATACCCCGTGCTGCGTCCTATATTTTCATACTCAAACCATTTTGTCTTAAAGCCTATCCACGGAAATATGCCCTTTGAAAACCTGTTGCGTTCTTCCAGCGAAAGAATCGCGTCAACATAGACGCGGCTCATCAGCCTGAAATCACGCGCCCCGTCAACAATGGAGATTTCCGCGACCATGGCCATCAGGTAGTAAAAGCCCCTTGCAAACAGAGAGCGTACAGGCGGCTCGCCTTTCCGCGTAACCCGCCGCGTCGCCGCGCAGTCGTACTCACCGCCGCGCACCGCGTCCAGCATTTCCGGAACCAGCGCCGGCGGGTCCTGCATATCCGCGTCAAGTGTAACAACGTATTTCCCCCTCGATTCGGCAAGACCTGCAAGCATCGCCGCCTCTTTACCAAAGTTCCGTGAAAACGACAGGTAATGCACACGCTTATCCAGCGCGGCGTACTTCCGCAACTGGTTAAGCGTAGAGTCGGTAGAACCGTCATCGACAAAGATAAACTCCAAATCCTTTATCCCTTCTTTTTCGTCAAGAACCTTAACCGCCTCTTCATATAAAAGGGGGATGGCGGCTTCTTCGTTAAGACAGGGAATCACAAGGGAAATGTACGGCGCACCGCGGACGCGCATCCCGTCTTGGCGGGTACAGTTTTCCTCCCCCGGAATCACGGCGGCACCCTGCTGATTACCTTTCGGTTGCGGCATAGGCTAGTTTTCCAGAATCAGCAACGTTCTGGGATCCAGGCGGACGCCGCCGCCTGTGTTGTAATTACCGTGTTCCCTCGAAACACGCAATTCAGTAAAATGCGGCTGCGGGTCAAGCACTATAATCACATCTATCAGGTCTTCGATATCCTTTACGACAAGCGGGATGCCGCGTTTATCGTAGGGCGGCGAGCCGGATATATCGCAGCTATACCAGACTGAAACACCCGCGTCTTTGGCAAAATCCTTCAACCCGGAGATACGACCGCGTTCCGAGATGGTAAAATCAAAGCCGTCTATGATGATAGAATCCGCCTTAAAACCGCCGTCAACTATCATCGACTTGAGGCTGCGCCGTATAACATCGCTCGTAACCCCTTCCTGGTTGAAATTCATCAAAACGCGGTTACGGACTATCTCGTCCGCGACATCGCGCTCGTTTTCCAAGGGTCTTTTATCTATTATCTCTTCAAAAATATTTCCGTACCAGTTTTGAACATGACTGGCGTGCTGGTTAAAAGAAATGTGAATGACTTTTTTGTCCTGTAACAGTTTATCCAGCGCAATCTGTACCAGCACAGAGGTCTTGCCTATGCCTTTGGGCGCCGCCAAAATCCCCATCTCGCCGGCCTTCAAGCCGCCCTGTATATTTTTTTCGAGCAGCCTGACGGGACTGCGTTGTACAAGTTCATTTTTTACCATGAATGACTCTCCAAAGTTTCAATATAGGGATAAAATTTATCAGAACGGCCGGCGGTTTTCAAGACATTAACCGAGCAGGACGGTTTCCTTGACTTTGACGGCCGCCTCCGCTCCAAGCAGCGTTTCGATTATCTTGATAGACCATTCACCCGCCGTCCCCGCAGCCCTGCTCGTGATGATGTTTTTGTCGATGACCACTCTGTCCTCCTTGAAACTTTCTATCACCTTGCCGGCTTTGTCTTTCACGCCGGGATGGCAGGTCCAGTTCCTGCCGTCGAGCAGCCCCTTGGACGCAAGTACTACGGCCGGCGATGCGCATATCGCGCATATCAACACACCGCACCGTGCCGCTTCTTTTAACAGCGCGTCAACTTCCGGGCTTGCCGCAAGGTTTTCCGCTCCCCGCGAGCCTCCGGGCAGAACGAGTCCGTCCCCAACAGTCAGAGGTTCGGAGCATAGCTCTTTTACCGTCATGTCGGCTGTTACCGGTATGTTGTGCGAGCCTGTTACAGTCCTGTTGCCGCTTACCGATACAAGTTTGACCTCGACGCCGGCGCGGCGAAGGTAGTCCGCGGGCGTCAACGCTTCGACTTCTTCAAAACCTTCCGCTAAAAATAGATAAATACTTTTCATAAACACTCCTTAAAGTATTGTAATTTGTTGGGCAAGCGGCTTGTCTTGCGCTTGTACCGCTTGTACCGCCCGTTTACAAGCGTATAATGATTATAGTGAAGACGCTGAATATTGTTAAGGCTGACCCCGCGGGTAACATCACGGTCTTTGTGTTAAACGGGGAAGACTTAGGCGAGGCTGAACGGCTCCGGGCGGCAGGCCTGCTGCTCGCCGACAAGGCTCTGGGCGCGGAACAGGCGGGGTTCGTCTCCGCGCCGCCCCCGGACGGCGGTTTGTGGCGGCTTACTATGGCGGGAGGGGAGTTTTGCGGCAACGCGGCGCGTAGTTTCGGCTTGTTCGTAGCGCGAAAAATGGGACTCAGCGGAAGGCAGACGGTAAACGTCCTTGTAAGCGGGGCTGAAGGGACTCTCGCCGTTGATGTTGACTGCGATTCAGGCGAGGCCTGCGCCGCGATACCGCCTCCGTATGACGGAGGCGGTATCTATTTTGACGGTAAACCGTTGAATTATTACCGTTTCGGCGGCATAAGCCACATAATCGCCTGCGACATAGAACCCGGCGCGGAGACATTTTTCAGGATAAAGGAACTATACGAATCGCAAAATAATTTCCCTAGGGATGCGCTTGGGGTGATGTTTTACGACACGGCAAAAAAATTCATGCGTCCCGCCGTCTATGTGTACGCGGCGGATACCTTTGTTTTCGAAACAAGCTGCGGTTCGGGTTCCGCCGCGCTTGCCTGCCGGATTTTTGAAAGACTCCCCCCCAGCGCCGCTCAGCAAAGCATCCCCATAAAACAACCCGGCGGCATCATCACCGTCGGTATAACGGGTCAGGGCAAAGTAGTAAAGAGCATAACGATAGGCGGCAGGGTCTATCTTTCTACGGCGGCTGTGCAGATAGACTTGTAAACGCTTTTTTCAGATGCTTTAACCACCGTGTGCTCAGCCTGAGTTTCCTCGCCGCCTGCTTCACCGTGTAGGCTCCGTCTATCGCGCCCTTAATTACTTATCAACGACAAAGCTCAAAAATTCCGCTTGACTTATCGCCGGAATCTGGCGATACTGAAGGAATAATGGCACGCGGAGAATCGTGGATGAGAAGGTTCGTGTAGGGGATTGGAAAGGGGATACGGTTGAGGGAGCTGGGAAAACGGCATATATTGCCACTTTTGTTGAAAAGACGAGCAAATTATTG
>JAIRMY010000081.1 GCA_031258335.1 Spirochaetaceae bacterium
CTATCTTGTCGCAGTTCGGGATGAATACGAGGGCGTCAAACTGGTGGGCGCGGGACATACACTCAATCGAATCCGCTATCAATTCCCGCGTCGCAAGCGAATAGCGCATCCCTTCGTGCCCCATCGCTATCCCGTCGCACACCCCAATCACTGGAAACCGTACAGGTACGCCGCCTGCCATCCGCGTCCCGTCCCCCACTGCTCTGGCTATGTTCCCAAGATGCGCGTGTCCGGGTACGATTTCGCTCTCGCTGTGCACTATCCCGATGAGCGGCTTATCAAACTCCTCATCAATGAAGCCCAGCGCTTTGAACAAAGAACGGTGGGGAGCGCGCGCCAGCCCCTTTTTTACGGTATCGCTTTTCATCTGCCTGTAATATTACTATACGGCGGTCTAATCAGTCAATTCCGCTTTTTTAATGAGGTAGCAGCGGATGACACGGTAGCCAACGCCTCTACAGACTGACACGGCAGTCAAAACCTCCACCTCTCCCCCACGCCCGCACTTCGTCGCGAGCTACCCTCTCTCCTAGGGGGAAGGCAGCTCCAAAGGCTTAGCCTTTGGCCCGGTATGAGTTGATGTCACGGTAGTCAAAACCTCCACCCCGCCCCTAAGACCCCGCTGCCTCGTCACGCTTGCGCGGTTGCCGCCCCGTCCCCGCCGCCAAGCCAAATACAGACTTTAGACTGATGCCGCGGTTTCCATCGCGTCTCGCAGTATGGCAGGACCGGTTTCATAGCTGTACTTCTTAGGGGTCTATGGGGTACAATTTTTCATAATGAAAATACGAGTGATACTATGAGCGATTATTTTGACGACGATATTGTAAAAGATTATGACAGTGTAATATTCAGGCGTATACTCTCGTACATAAAGCCGTACAGCCATCTGGCGCTCTTAACCGCCGCCGCCCTCGCCGTGTCAACCATAGGCGAGCTTATGCTTCCGGTTTTGGAGCAGCGCATAATAGACGACGCGGTTACCGCCCGTTACCTTGCGCTTGACGCCGCGCCTGAGGCCAGACAAAATCTGTCGGCAAAAACAGCCGCCGCGCTCCAGGGACTGTCACGCGGCGGCGCCCTCTTTCAGACCGAGCCTGTAACTATAAACAGCGTCCTCTTCATTCCGCAGAATCAGCAGCTTCGTATTTCCGGCGATGCTGAAAAGGAATTGCGTGAAAAAAATATTCTGGATAGCGAACAGTGGTACGCATTCAGCCTGAACGAAAAAAACAGGGACTATGTGCTTGGCAGCCCTCTTTTTACGCATAACGAAAATCATGCGGCGATAAAGATGAACCTTTTACAAACCCTTCCGAAAGACGCGCTCCGCGCCGTGCGCGGAGCCGACCTTGACCGCATATCCGCCGTGATTCTGATTCTGTTTATATCGCTTCTACTCGTGTTTGCCGCGACTTACGTCCAAACCTGGAGCGCGAACCTCATAGGACAGCGCGTGATGAAGGATATGCGCCTTGAGCTTTTTCAAAAAACCATTTCTCAGTCAACGGCCTTTCTCTCACGACACCCTGTGGGGCGTATAGTAACGCGGCTGGGCGGCGATGTGGAAACGATAAACGATTTTTTTACATCTGTGATGGTGGCGCTGTTGAAAGACTTTTCCGTCATGGCCGGTTCCCTTGTAACGCTGTTCCTGTTGTCCCCGCGCCTTGCCCTCGTCGCGCTGGCCTGTATGCCGCCTGTCGTCGTCTGTACGGCGCTTAGCCGCGTCCGGGCGCGGGATGCCTTCCGCCGGCAGCGTACCGCCTCGTCCGCCGTAACCTCTTACCTGTCGGAGCGGCTGTCCGGTTTGCAGATAGTCCAGTACTTCAGGCGGGAGCGGAAAAGCATGGACGAGTACGCCGCCCTGAACAAAGACCTCCTCTCCGCCAACCTCGGTGAGATTCGCGTGTACGCGATTTTCCGTCCTATAGTCGAGTTCATGGCGACGTTTACCACGGCGGTGCTGATTGCCGTGGGCGGTATGCTGGTCCTCAACCTGACGCTTTCCCTCGGTGTCTTGATAGCGTTCATCAACCTTGTGGCGATGTTTTACGCGCCCATCATGGATATTTCCGAAAAGTATACGATACTTCAGTCCGCGATGGCGGGCGGCGAGCGTGTCTTTGCCCTGCTGGACACGGATGAGCGTATTCCTGACGAGGGAAAACATGAAATTTCCACTGCCCGCGGGCATATAGAGTTCAAAAATGTATACTTCAGCTATAAAACAGGCGAAGATGTGCTGAAAAACCTGAATTTTCAGGTGCATCCCGGCGAGATGGCGGCGATTGCCGGCTATACCGGCGCGGGAAAGACCACGATTACCAATGTTTTGACCCGTTTGTGGGACATAGATTCCGGGTCTATAGCCATAGACGGCATGAACGTCAGGGAAATCACGCTCAAAAGCCTACGCCGCTCCGTCCTTCCCGTCCTTCAAGACGTATTTCTGTTTTCAGGTACGATAGCGGATAACATAACGCTGGGGCTTGACCTCCCGCCTGATCAAGCCCGTGAGGCGGCGATCGCCGCGGCAAAGGCGGTATCGGCGCACGATTTTATCATGCGGCACGGCGCGGGCTACGACACGCTGCTCTCCGAAGGCGCGGCTAACATCTCAGGCGGCGAGCGCCAACTTATCAGCTTTGCCCGGGTAATCGCCCATAACCCGTCCATAGTCGTGCTTGACGAAGCGACAAGCTCCATAGACACGGAGACGGAGCGGCTCATAC
>JAIRMY010000102.1 GCA_031258335.1 Spirochaetaceae bacterium
CTCACATCGGTATGCTTCATGGCGCGGTTGCGGTTGCGCTGTCCGGCGGCGGTAAGAAGGTATTCATCAGCGTACGCCGCCGCCCGCGTTATAACGGGCAGTGCGTCCGGAAACAGGAGGATAGATGTCCTATCCCCCGCCATCTCCAGCGCGTGAACGAGGAGTCCGAAGCCGGTAATGTCCGTACAGGCGCTCACGTTGAAATCCGCCATACTCTCGCAGGCGTAACGGTTGAGTCTTTCCATAGAGGTAAGCGCCTCCTTCACCGCCTCATCATCCGCCATCTCCACCCGCAGCGCGGCCATCACGATGCCAACGCCCAGCGGCTTTGTGAGTATCAGTTTATGCCCCGGCTTGGGCGTGTTGTTCCGCACCACCTTGGATGTCTCTACGAGTCCGGTAACGGCGAGTCCGTACTTAGGCTCCCTGTCGTATATGGAATGTCCGCCGCCCAGCGTTGCGCCTGCCTCGGCGATTTTTTCCGCGCCTCCGGCCAGTATTTCCACCAGAACGCTTTTGTCCATGGCTTCAGGGAAGCACACAAGGTTCAATGCTACAAGCGGTTTGCCGCCCATGGCCCATACGTCGCTCAGCGCGTTTGCGGCGGCTATACGTCCGAAGGCGCAGGGGTCGTCGACCATGGGCGGGAAAAAATCAGCGGTAAATATCAGCGAGCGCTTTTGATCAAGCATATACACCGCGGCGTCGTCGGCGGCATCGTATCCGACCAGCAGCCTTTCATCGCCGTTGGCAGGCAGTCCCGCAAGCAGGTTAGCAAGGCTGTCGCTTTCTATCTTGGCCCCGCATCCGCCGCTGACGCAGTTTGACAGCAGTGATTCAAATTCCTTTCCCATCCGTCCTCCGTTTTCTCGTTGTTAGTTACAGAGAATTCGCCGGCAAAACGCCTGAACTTTTCCATACAAGGCTGTTTTCCATGCCTTCTATGGTTTTAATCAGGGAAAGCCAGTAATCCGCTTCCGCCTGCGACGAGTACGGGCCTACACGCACACGATAATATGTTTTACCGCTCACCGTACCGTTCATCACGACGGACGTGATGCCTTTGCTCTCCAAAAATTTTTTGGCGTTATCCGCGTAGGCTTTCTTGGAATAGGAATTGGTTTGCACCCACCACGCTGGTTTGGCTTGAGTCTTTTCTACCTTACCGGCTGAAGCCGCCTGTTCCACCGGCTTTGGTTTTGGGGGCGAAGAACGTGCCGGGCTTGTAGCCGCGGCTATCTCCGCCTGCGGCGCGGTAGTTTTACTCTCCGCTGACGTGACGTACCTGATGGAGTTCTGCGACTGAGGAACATCAACGGTAATGACATTTTCTTGCGGGCTGGGCGTAGGGGTGTTAACGGTAATGACATTTTCATGTGGGCCGGGAATAGTTATGATAGTTCTCGTGTTGGTACCGCTAAGGCGCTCGACCCGCACCGCGTTTTCGGCGTTATTTCCGTTGATATAGATGATGTTTTCCAGAGTGCTCTCTGTTTTTTGCCCCGATGCGGTATTTGCCGTTACCGCCGCTCCTGGAAGCTGTGCCGTTCCCGAAAGCTGCGCCGTTTCCGGGGACTGTGCCGTTTCCGGGGACTGTGTGGATTCCGTGCCTGGCGAGGTGAGCGCCGCCCGTGGCGTACCGGGGGATACGGGAACAGCTTCGGATTTTCCAGGTGAGGAATAATCGCGCGGTGAAAATACCAACATTGACGCGCCTATTACGATTACAAGGAATAATCCAACAGATACAGATACAAGTAATAATTTTTTCTTTTCCATAAAAACGCACCCTAAAAACGTATCTCCGTATTAGACACGCAAAGCAGCCAAGATTTTGTCCACCCTTTTTTCCAAAATGCGGCGGTTCAAACGGGTAAAAAAATCAAAACCGCCGTTATCGATATAGTAAATACCGGTTTTTTGGTCCCGATAGTAAACACCAAATTCCTGGCTGTTAATACGCCGCATGATTTCTTTCCATGAAAGCCCGTCGCGTTTTTTTGCCCGCAGCAACCTCGAAAGATATGGCGCCCTCACAAAAATTATCGCGCTCAGCCTTGTAAACGCGGATGATCTATGCAGAAGAGCCGCGTTAATCACACACGGGACTCCGCCGTGTACATCTATCCACGACAAAGTAAGTTCATTCACCTCTGGATGAACAATTGCCTCAAGCTCGGCAAGTTTATCAGGCCTGCTGAAAACACATTTCCCCAAAGTCCGCCTGTTTACCGTGCCGTCAGCATCCAAAATGCCTTTGCCAAAACATTCCGCGATGACTTCCTTTTGGTTTTCAAGCGCGGTGTGCCCAAGTTTGTCAACATCAAGGACGGCAAAACCTTTTTGTTCCAAAATCCCGCCGACAAAATTCTTCCCAGAGCAGTACAAACCGGTCAAGCCCAATAACATCGCCCCTATTCACTCGTTACAAAACAGTCTTTGTATAGAGGCGAATGATTTTTAAGCCGTACAAGAGCGGTTTCCGCCTCTGTTTTATCAATGTATGGACCCGCCTTGACGCGGTAATGCGTTACACCGTTTACATTCACCGCAAATATTTCGGCGCTTCCCATACCGGTATTTGAAAAAGTCCGCCATGAACGCTGGGCATAAGCGGCGTCGCTGTACGACCCTATCTGCACCCAATATCTATTTTGAGACGAAACGGTTCTTGTAGTCACCGTTTCTACAACTGTTCTTTGGGGCGCGGGAGGAGCGGATTGAAAATTTCCTGCGGCGGGATCGCCGGCTTCAGGGGAACGGTGCGGCGACGCCTGTACGGACGGCTTTTGATAAAGTTCAAGCGGCGGAAACTGGAATTCGGTATTCCCTCTCTGCCATACCTGTACAGGAGGCTCCGAGACCGGCGGCGGATTTTGCACGACCACCGCGGGCGGTTTTTGGTTACGCTGGTAAACCGTAGTGGATGTTGTTGAAGACATCCGCGTTGTGTCCCGAAATATGGAGGACGGCTGAATCTGCTCCGCTTGTCCCTGCGTCTGGGCT
>JAIRMY010000169.1 GCA_031258335.1 Spirochaetaceae bacterium
GAGTACACGCCGTCCCGTAGGCAGGAGGAACTTGCCCGCTTCCTTGCAGAGCGCGGCGTAGACCTTGTGATAGGGCATCACCCGCACGTTTTGCAACCGCTTCGCGCGCTGCCGCGCGAAGCGGCGTCCCCGATGGTATGCTTTTTTTCGCTGGGTAATTTTTTGTCCGCTCAGGACGAACCGCCGAGGCTCTTGGGCGGAATGATGCGCGTCTTGATAAAAAAAGAAGCGTCCGGCACTGTCAGCGTGGAGAGCACCGAACTCATACCGCTCGTAACGCATTACGAGGCTGGTTACACAAATTTTAGCGTGAATCTATTGAGAGACTACACTGAAGAACTTGCGGCGCGGCACCGTTTGTATAGAAAAAAAGGATATACGGGACCAGATTATTTTCACGATTTAATAAAAAAAGTTTTTGGCGACTATAGTATTTATAGGGATTACGAGAGGTAGGGATGGATACGGCATTTTGGGAATTAGGGGCCTAATTGAGGGCGAAAACCTCCAGCGGATCCTCGTGGGACTGTTGGTTACCGCCCGAATCGCCTTTAGCGCCGTGGTTTTTCCGCCGTTTCGGGAATATTCTTTGGAATTCTTATGACCCGCCGGAATCCGGCGTTGCCGTTGGTGGGCATTGCTAACTCACGAACCCCCAATTCCTTTGCCTTGGATACCCCCACCGCCGCGCCCCGGGCTTTGAAAGTCCCGGTGGGAATAATGCCCTCGTCCTTCATATACAGTCTGCCAAGATCATACTTCCCGGCGATAGCGGGCAGGGGCGTAAGGGGCGTATACCACTGGTTGTGCCATGAGGGATATTGCCGTATAGTTTTGCTATGGATGAAACGGAATTTATTTTTGGCGTTGATCTTGACGGCGTTGTCGGCGATTTTTACGGAGCGATGCGGGAAATAGCCGCGGCATGGCTGGATAAATCTGTCGAAGCCCTGCCTGTGGACGTAAGTTATGGGCTGGAAGAATGGGGCATCAATGAGTACGGCGGTTACGACAGGCTGCACCGTTTTGCCGTTACACAGCGCGACCTTTTCCGGAGCATGAAACCGATAAAAAACGCTTCCGCCGTTCTGCGAAAACTTTCTGCCTGCGGCATCAGAATTCGCATAATTACCCACCGCCTGTTTTTAAAGTATTCGCACAAAGCGACAATTACGCAAACTGTTGACTGGCTTGATTCGTACGATATACCTTACTGGGATCTTTGTTTTATGAACGACAAGGGCGCGGTTGGCGCCCATGTCTATATTGATGACGCGCCGGTTAACATAGAATCGCTTAGGGCAGGCGGATGTAAATGCATAGTTTTTTCAAATTCGACCAACGCCGGCATACGCGGGCCCCGTGCCGATAACTGGCTTCAGGTTGAAGAACTGGTACTCCGCGCAAAGGAAGACTGGCTCACCGGCGCGCAGGGAATCTTTGAATACGGCGGCGCCTAGCCTTTTCACCGGGCAATCATGGCAGCGTTTTCTTTTTTTACCCAGCCGTATTTTTCCAAAACATTTGGACGGAAACTTTCAACATAAATCCACGAATCGGATTCTGAATGTATACTCACCGGTTCGCCCTCCATAAAAAATACCGCGGCTTTGACGCCGTCTTCGGGGATAGGATACGCCGCGCAGTTTTTTAATACCGCCTTGTTTTTTTCATAAAAATACGAAAACGATAAAACCGAAACAGCCAATACGGAGACAAGGAGGCTGATTAAAAGAGGTGGAAGCTGTACACACCGGGCTTTTCCGCCGCAAAGGAGTATTATAAACGCCGCCGCGGACATTATGAAAACGGCGGTCAGCGGAGTACGCGGCAGCCATGCCCAGTTTGGGGCGGACGGCAGATTAAGCGCATCCTCACAGGCAGTACGGACTTTTTTTACCGTGCCGGCGGCAAAAAGCGTTATCTCACCGCGGCGTAAAACCGCGAGGGCGGCGGCGTATTTTTCTCCGGCCCAGAGACGTTCCGCTTCCGCTATACAATCCCTCACGCCCGCGTCAAAAAATGTACCGCCGCCTGCCGGTACGGAAAACGAAACCGGTTTTATACGCGCCGGCTCGTCCGGCGTATCCGGCGCGGCGGTTTGCAGAGGCGCTTGAGTTTCCGGCGGTTTTGTTTTAGGAAGGTTTTTAACGAACGGCGGCACATTGACAGTCAAAGACGGAACCTCTATAAGCGATTCTTCGTAGTTTACGCTAAACGGGTTTATCTTTACAGGTTGTTCATCCAACGGAACGATTCGCAGCCGCAGAACGACGCCCGAATCATAGTCATTTTTTGACAGGGGAACTTCTTCGACAATCGCGTTTAGGGGCGCGTCAATCCATGCGGGAAGCGCGGGATACCGTCTGCCTTTTTCACGGTTCGCTACACGCAGGACGGCTTCGTAAACCCCGCCCTGATTAACGGCATCCGTATTTACGTTTTGTCCGTCCCATATAAGCATCGTGTTCGAGTTCCGCCGTTCTGACGGACGCACGTTCACTGTCACAGGATTTGTGATTTTGGTTTCCCCCAACGCCGTAATTTCAAACGAACCAAGTTCTTTGGCGCCCGACTCACCGGCCACGAGGAGAAATTCAAAAACTGTCCACTGCTCGCTGTTTCGCGGGGAATCAAGCATGACTTGAACCTCGGTACGCATTCTTTCCACGCGGAAATCGTCTTGAAAATCAGGTGGACGCACGTATATTTCATTCGGATCGGGATGATTCACCAAAAGATTTATCGTAAAAGGCTCATCCTGAATAACCGCGTCAGGCGCGAATTCAAAAAGAATTTTAATTTCATCCTGCGCCGGAACCCGCGCCGCGAGGAAAAGCGGCATCAGGCATAAAAAGGCCGAATTTTTTAACGCCATTGTTATTTTATACATCATACCGCGGCTCAGGCGGAATACCTAGCGTCCCGGGCGGTTCATTGAGGTCCGGACTGCGAAGCGGTAAGGGCCTGCGCCTTTGACGAGTATATGCGCAGTTCGTTTTCTCTTAGCCAGCCTGTATAGCTGCCGGACGCGAGAATCCATGTTTCGGCTTTTTCGTCCATTACTACAGGGCGGCGTTCCAATATTTCGACTATAGAGCCTTTGCGGAGAAAACCTATAGAATTACCTTCATCACCAAGTTTATCCATCACGCGGGTATAATTGGCGTTTATCACGCCATAACCTATGACGGAACGCGACAGGGGCGGCGTTACCGGAAGGATAATCTCGTCTTCCGGGGAAGTACGCTTGCAAAAAGACAGAATGC
>JAIRMY010000259.1 GCA_031258335.1 Spirochaetaceae bacterium
GTTCTCCAAATTTGGTAGAATTTAACGAATTTATCGAAAATTCGACACTATATGCGGCTTATATATAATCAAAAGTACGCTATATATAGCGCGCTTTGAGAACTTGCGACTCGCAAGAATATAAGAATACGCATAAAATCGCGCTTACACCGATTTTTATCGAAAATAGCACTTTAATATTCACTATACTTGTCAATGTACTGGAACAAATAAAAGACGCGGACAAACAAAAAGAAGGGGTTCTTAAATGGCCGAAAGTTTTGCGCAACTTTTTAGGGAAGTAATCCATAAGCACGGTCAAAATGTTTGTAATGAACCGTTGATTTTAAATTCTCTTTTGGCTGACTATTCCAGCGGCGAGTACAAGAGAGAGCGGCATTTATTAATCTGGATACTCAAAACAGGTTGTATAAATACCCTGACAGCGGATCAGAATTATGAAACATGGTGTAAAGATTGCGCTGCAAAACTTAATTCCGACTACTACATAGACAATGATAAAGCACTGTCTATGTTGGATTTAATCTATAATATTCTCTTGCGTGTGACATATCTTCAAAACAGGGCGAATTACTTGTTTCAATCCAATGAATACGAACAAGCAGATCGTATTTTTGATGAAATACTACATTCTACACCTAATTCTCACTTTGCTCTATTGGGCAAAGGGAATGTCGCGGTAAAGAAACAGAAATACGATGATGTTATTAGATATTTTGAGAAAACAATAGAACTTGATCAGCAAAAAACACCTGTTCTCGCAAGGAGTCTTGGAACTGCCTACTTGAATGAGGGTGTTAAAGCAAAAAATGAACAGCGATACCAGTTTGCCATAGATTGCTTAGAAAAAGCAATGGTTTATAACAATGAAAACAAAGATAAAGTTAAATCTGCTTTAGCGGAGGCATATTATTTACAGGCGAATTGTGATTTTGAAACAGGAAATTATACTGCGGTAATTTCCGGTATTACAGAGGCTATGCAATATGCGCACGACAATGAAACAATTGTTATATTGCTTCTGAAGCGGGCAGAGGCAAATGAATTACTTGAATCCTATACTAATGCTATATCGGATTATGATAAAGCATTAGGTATTGACAACATCAATATTTGTATTTACGAAAAGCGCTCGCGTCTCTACTTTAAGAGTAAAAACTATGACTATGCCTTGCATGACTGTGATACAATACTAAAACTGGATTCACGCAATGTATCGGCAATGTATCACAAAGGCATCATTCTTGAAAAAACCGGTGATGTTTTTACGGCACGAAAAATAATGCAGGAATCATTGCACTTTAATCCTAAGCCTGAATTACGCAGAAAAATAGATACGTTGTTGGGTAAAATAAACACAAAAATTGCTGAAGATTATGAATCTCGTGGCGATAAGTATTTTAAGGCAAATGACTATGACAACGCCTATCAGGAATATTCTAAGGCAATAGACGCTGTCCCTTCAAAAAGCAAATTGTTCAAGAAACGCGGTGACGTTTTAATGCTGATTAAAAATAAGGAATGCGCAATTGCTGATTATAAAAAGGCTTTTGTATTGTGGGGTGGGGATGTTGATTTCAGAACCGCTACCGCTGAAAAGATATTTCAAAAAATAATTCCAGACACTGATAAAGAACAACGCCAAACATGGGAAGACGATAATGAATACCGGTTAAGTACAATCTTTCCGTTCAAATGCCCTAATTGCAGTAATTATGATAAAGATGTCAGTTCGTGTTCTGTGATGCAACTAAAGAATATATTCGCCCTTACACCAATGAATGCGCGTTGTTATAACTATGTGAAAAAACCTGGTGTAGTTCTTGATAAGGATTCATCTATGAATAACATCTACACATAAGATAAAAACATACTATACTTTAAGACATGGAAATCAATACCATGATTAGAGAAAAATATCTTGCCTTGCGGGAATATATGGATGAACGGATGTGGAATATTTGCGCGACTAGCGAAGTACGAGCAATAGGGCGCGGAAGTATTACCGCTGTCTCAAGAGTACCGGGCTTGATCGAACGGTTATTTACGTCGGATTATATGGTATGGATCATCCCGGTGAGGTCCCCGCGGTATAGGGTTCGGAGGAGCGACGGAGGCAGAACAAACATATATGAAGCACAACGAACGCTGTGATTTGGTTTATTTCCTCGTCTCCGCGCAAAAAGGTGTCAGTCTCCCCCTCACAGGGAAAGAATCGTATTTAGCGCCACGTTTATCCCGGCCCATGCGTCATCCAGAGAGGTGAATTCCTCCTCGCAGTGGCTGTGTCCGTCTTTGCTTGGGACGAAAATCATTGTCGTGGGCAGCATATCCGAGACGTATTGGGCGTCGTGGCCGGGGCCTGAGTGTATACGCATATACGAATAGCCCAGCGCCTGAGCGCTCTTTTCCACTATGTTTACAAGGTTCGGGTCAAACTCGCATCGCTTCCGCGACCACGCCTCGCTGTATGAGACGGAGCATCTGTCAAATTCTTTCGGGATACTTTTCACGATACCAAGGGCGGATTCCAGCACGGCGGGGTCCCAGTGGCGGACATCGAGTGAAAAATCCGCCTCATCAGGGATGACGGTATGGACGTTGGGGTGCAGTTTGAGTTCTCCTGTGGTGTACACGAGGTCTTTGGGCAGCTTGTCAAGCTCGGTGTGCAGCCACTTTATCGCGCTTGCGGCGGCGAGTAGAGCGTCCCGCCTAAACTTCATAGGCGTGGTGCCGGCATGGTCTGCCTGCCCCCGCGTCCGTATCCTGTAGTTGAACATCCCGACTACGCCGTCAACAACTCCTATCTGTTTGTTCTCCGCTTCCATGACCGGCCCCTGCTCTATGTGGAGTTCGAGCATGGCGCGGTAGTCCGTGGGGTTGAACCTGTACTCCCGGCTTCCGGAGAAACCGGAGACGGCGAGAGCCTCGCCAAAGGTTTTGCCTTCCGCTTCGGGAGAGACGCCGCGCGAGGCGAGCATAGCCCCCTTGTCAAACTTGCCACATATCACGCCGGATGACATCATCGCCGGCGGGTAGAGAGCGCCTTCCTCGTTGGTCCAGATCACCGCGGTAAGCGGGTTGCGGTGGGGGATACCCTTGTCCGCGACCGTTTCCAGTACCTCCATAGCGGCTATGACCCCTAGGATGCCGTCATAGTTCCCGCCGTTCCGCACGGAGTCACAGTGGCTACCGAGCGCGATGCGGGGGAGGCTTTTATCGCCGCCGGGAAGCGTGGCGTACATATTCGCCATGTCGTCCGTAAGCACCTCCGCGCCTATCGCGGCCATACGCTTCTTGAACTCGTTCCGCGCCGCTATGTCCGCTTCGGACAGCGCAAAGCGGGTTATGCCCCCGTTCCCAGTCGCTCCAAACGCGGAAAACGTCTTTATCTTGTCGTCCAGCCGTTCCTTGCTGCATTCAAACATGGTATCCATAGATAATCCTCCTTCCTTTTTCGCCTTAGCGGTTTTATTACAGAAACTTACACCGGTAAGAGGCGCGTTCATTTCAGTTGTTTCAGAATATTCTCAGACGGGATACCGGTTATTAGCGCAATTTGCTCCACGGGCAAGCCCATTTTCAGTGCATTCCTTGCAGCTTCCAGCCTGCCTGTCCGCTCGCCTTCCAGCCTGCCTGTCCGCTCACCTTCCTCCAGCGCGTACTGTATTCGCGCATACTCGTCACGCTGAGCCTTCAACCGCGCCTCGTACAGCATTCGGTTCGCCTCGTCTTGGCTCATCACCTCTAGTTTGCTGTACGCCTCTCCTATCACAGGATTCTTTTCCGCCAACATCTTAAACTCCTCCTCGCTCTCCGCCTTCAAAAATCTTAGCCAGTCCGTCAACTTGCCGTCTTCATTATCCTCAGACAGCCGTGTCAGATTCAATACGTGTATCTCCACAAGGTCGTTAAACGGAAAATGCTCCTCCTTCTCCAGCAACCGGAATACAGTGTGACACCGTTTCGTTTCCGGCACAAAGTTAAAGTCCGTTATCACTATGGTTATAGCCTGTTTCAGATCGCTGTAATGCCCGCCTCTGCCAATCTGTCCGGTAATCATATCAAAACCGCAATGTTCCGGCAACAATCCTCCTTTTGCTATTCTCCATCAGAGGGGAAACGGTGATGTTTCAATTATTCGTTTCAGTTCGTTTATAGACTTGCCTTGCTCTAAAAGTTTCATAACCCATTTGCGCTCTTTTTCAATGCCTTCTTCCCGGCCTTCTTCACGGGCAACCTTTACGGCATCCTCTAAATTCCATTCTGTAGCAATCATGTTTACCTCCTCAGGCGACAAGTTTTCAAAAAAATCCTTTAGTATACCGTGTTTCTTGCAGTATGTAACAGAATCCGCCACCGCTTTCCACGCCGCACTTTTCCTGTCCATACCCGGATTCTCTTTTTCTATACGCTCTCGCGTAATTCTCACTATATCAACATATTCAACATATCCGCGCAACGTAACGCATCTTTCAACTATCTCCGTGTTGCGTTGCTTGTTAATATTAAACAGTTTGACAGTCAGTTCCAAGTTGTCCTCGCTACAGCCTTCTACTTTTTCAAAAGCATCGGACAGCCTGAGCGTTACCCTATCCATTGAGAGAAGAGGGCTGTTGCAAAGCACAATGAATTCAGGGCGCGGCAGTTTCATCAGTTTTTCGCGGTAAACCGCCGATTTGTCCACAATGGTGTTTTCCAGTAGGCGGGCTATATGCGATAGAAAACGGAACGGCATATTTTCGTTGAGGCTGGACTGGTGTTCCACGGCTATTATCAACCGGTTTGCGATAATGCCCGCTACATCGTTTTTTTTCATCGTGAACAGCGTTTCCGTCAGCGTGACCATCTCGACTTGTGTGTTTTCATCGTAATTTTTGCCTGATACCGCGTTGTAAAGAGACAGAAACGACTTTTTGTTGTTGAACAGGGATCGAAATAGGCTGTCTTTGTAAGCTCCGCCCATAAAATTATCCTACGGTTTTTTCGTGAAAACGAACAGAGGGATAGGGAAGTTCAACGCTAAAAGTAGAATTGCTCATTACCCTTTCCCCCGCCCCCAGAGCGCCTTCCGCCGGGCAAACTTGCAGGCAGAGGTGGCAGCCGGCGCAGCGGGCGGAGTCTATCAGCGGGAGCCTCCGCTCGCCGTCCCAACTCACCGCGCCGTGCCCCGCGTCCCTGCAAGAGATGTAGCAGCGCCCGCAACCTAGGCATTTTTCCCCGTGGTGGACTACAGACGCTATGGAAACCCTGTCAAGTTCATTCGCCGGGGCGAACACTCCGAGTCCCCGCCCCACAAGCCCGGTGATGGACGCTATGCCCTGCCGCGTCATGTAGTCCGCGAGTCCCCGCAGTAACGGGTCTATGATTCGGGCGCCGTACTGCATCACCGCCGTCGTAACCTGCACATTCCCGCAGCCGAGCAGGATGAAATCAACGGCGTCCCGCCATGTTTCTATCCCGCCCATGCCGCTTACCGGCGCATCCCTCGTGCCGGGCCAGGTCTTAATCTCGCTGACAAAGCGCAGGGCTATGGGTTTCACCGCCTTACCTGAGTACCCTGAAACGCAGGCTCTGCCGTTCACGTCCATCAGCGCCCTCTCCGTCTCCGCGTCGAAGCCGGTAAAACTCTTCACCGTGTTAATCGCCGCTATCCCGTCCGCCCCCGCGCAGAGCGCCGCCTCGGCGCTCGGTATCACGCTGGCAAGGTTGGGGGTCATCTTGGCTAGAACAGGAAGCCCGCTGCCACGCCGGACGGCGCGTGTAAACGCCGCCACGAGGCGGGGGTCCTGCCCCACGTCGCTTCCAAGCCCCGACTCGCTCATGTGCGGGCAGGAAAAGTTGCACTCTATCATGTCCACGCCCGCCCTCTCGGACTCGGCGGCGAGCGCCGTCCACTCAGCCTCGTTCTGCCCCATGATAGAGGCGGCTATTACCTTGCCGGGGAAGTCCCGCTTGAGCCGCGCTAGGTCGGCGAAGTTATCCGCCGCCGGACGGCTCGAAATCTGCTCAAGGTTGCGAAAGCCGATAAACGGGGTGCGCTCCTTGCCTATGCTGTCAAAACGCGGCGACACATCCCTAATCTCGCCGTAACCTATGGTCTTGTACACGATGCCTGCCCACCCCATATCAAGGGCGCGGGCGCACATCGCATAGTCAGCCGCCACTATGGACGAGGACAGGAAGAACGGGTTTTCGCACTTCAACCCGCAGAATTCTATTTCCAGCGAAGGGGGGGAAATTTCCCCCCTCGCTACAGCCCCGCTTCGCGGGTCTTCCGCTTCCCCCCTCAGCGGGGGGATGCCCCCCCGCAACGCCCCCCGCATTTCCTCGCCGCTTCGCGGCCCGCCGCCCGGCTCCAGCATCCGGCGTAGTTCCGTGATTCTAAGCGGGAAATCGTAGTGTATGCAGGCTTTTTCACAACTTTTACAGTCAGCGCAGTCCGCTACGGAGGAGAGCGCCGATGCCCCGAGTCCGAATCTCACGCCCCGGATAAACGCCGCGGGGTCGCTTCCACGCTTGCAGGCGGCGTTGCAAGGAGGGTCGTGGCAGAGGAGGCAGCGCGAAGCCTCCTCTACCGGATCACTGTAACGCTCCGCCGTCATAGGATTCCGCTCTCCCCGCGTTTAACGTAGCGTCCATCTCCCGGTTTCCCGACGTATTCGCCGTTGTCGTAGACAAGGTTTCCGCGCAAAAAAGTCTTGACGGGATAACCCTTTACCTTAATTCCCTCCCATATAGTTTGGTCGCAGCCTGAGTGCATATTTTTTACGCTGATGGTAAAGTCTTTATGCCTGTCGTAGAGGACTATATCCGCGTCTTTACCCGGGGTTAGGCTTCCCTTTTCCGCGCAGCCAAAGATTTTCGCCGGATTCTCGGCGCAGAGCCTTACCGCGAGCGGGAAGGAAATTTTCCCTGAATTTGCCGCTCCTAGCATATACGGGTAAAGGTTTTCTACGCCGGGGCAGCCGTTAGGTATTTTTGTAAAGTCGTCTTTGCCCCAGTCTTTTTCCGCCTGTTTGAAAGGGCAGTGGTCGGTGGCCACGGTGTCTATCGCGCCTCTAGCAAGGGCTTCCCAAAGCGCGGCGCGGCTTTCCTCACCCTTAATAGGCGGCGAACAGACAAAGTTTCTGCCGTCCTCCCGTTTGTAAACGTCGCGGGTAAATTCCAGGTACTGCGGGCAGGTTTCGGCAAAGATAGGATAGCCGTGAGCCTTTGCGCAGGCAACCGCCTCTACTCCTTCGGCGCAGGCAAGATGAACTATGTACAGTTTTGCGTCCAGCGCCCGCGCCCAGTGTATGGCCCGCTTCACCGCCTCCGCCTCTACAAATTCCGGCCTCGACAGGTAGTGGTACCACGGAGTCTTCTTCCCCGCCGCTGCGAATTCCGCGATGCGGGCATCTATGGCATCGGGGTTCTCCGCGTGGACATTGGTCAAAATCCCCGTTTCACCCGCCCTTTCCATGATTCTCATCAGCATACCGTCGTCTATCATCATCCCTTCTTTGCGGTACACCATGAAACACTTAAAACTGGTAACGCCGTAATCCGCCGCTTTTTTAAACTCGTCCAGCAGCTCCGATTTTTCACCTAGATTAGTAATGGCGCAGTGGTAGGCGAGATCGGCGCAAATAACTGGGTCGGACAGGGCGCGTCTTTCCTCGACGGTTTCCAGAATCCCCTTCCCCTTGCGCTGAATCGCGTAATCAAAGACTGTGGTAACCCCGCCGCAGACGGCGGCGCGGGTTCCCGTCTCATAACTGTCCGCCGAAACCGTGCCGCCAAACGGCATCTGTAAATGCGTGTGGGCGTCCACCGCGCCGGGCAGCACGTACAAACCCGCCGCGTCAACCGTTTCTTTGGCGGTAAACGGCAGGGCTGTGCCTATGGCGGCTATTTTCCCGTTTTTTACCGCCAGATCCGCGCAATACTCCCCTCCGCCTGAAACAATAGTCCCGTTTTTTATAAGTAAATCCATAATTAAGCTCCTTAAAAGGAATGTCGTAACTATTCAGGCGTAGAGCGATTTCAGAACTTTTTCTTGCTCTCTAGTGCTTTAACAAAGGGGGCTACCGCCCCCTTTCGCTCCAATCGGCTCATTTCGGGGCTGCCGTCCCATTG
>JAIRMY010000060.1 GCA_031258335.1 Spirochaetaceae bacterium
TTTGACCTTTTAACATTCAGTCTGCTCGGAGGTTTGTTGCTTGGCGCCGTAGGCTTGTGCTTGACAGTGTTTTTGACGGTGATAGGCGGGCGGAGTTACGGGCTTTTGGGCGGTATAATTCCTCTTTCCAGCGGTATCGCGTTGTTGGCGTTCTTTTTCATTAAACGGTACGAGAGTCGCTGAGCGGCAAGCCGGGGCGTACTGCTTGGAACTGAGCGATGAAGCCATAGCCGCAGAGGTGGCTGCCGGTAACCGGGAGCTTTTCCGCGTCCTCGTGGACAGGCATGAGCGGCGCGTTGCCGGCATGGGTTTTAGTTTTTTTCACAATGCTGATGCCGTAGCGGACTTTACACAGGATGTCTTTTTGAAGGCTTTTTCCGCACTCCCGCAATTCGAGGGGCGCGCTCGTTTTTCTACATGGCTCTACCGCATTGCGTATACCAGCGCGTTGAATCAGCTTAACAGGCGCAAGGAGTACAAAAGCCTTTCTGAAAATGAATATCAAAGCGCCGACTGTACGCCGGAAGAAGAGCATATAAAAAGTTTAACGCGGGACGCGGTAAAACAGGCGGTCGCGGAATTGCCGGAAAAGTACCGCGTCTGCGTGGACTTGTTCTTTTTTTATGAGCGTTCTTACAACGAAATAGAGGCGATAACCGGTTATCCGGTGAACACAATAAAATCGCACGTCTTCCGCGCAAAAAAATTGCTGCGGGAGAAGTTGAAGAGCTTTGTGGAAGGAGGTATTCCATGAATTGTAACAAAGTTCTGGATACCCTGTACTATTCAGATAGCCGCATCCCGTTTGTAAAACGGCTTTTAACCGGCTTCCACATCTGGCATTGCCCAAAATGCGCGGCTCACTGGAATACCCTGCAAAAAGCCCGAGCCTGTATGCGGGAGGATTTTTTTCCGCCGGCAACATCTGGAACCGCCGATCAGGTGATGGCGCTTATACGCCAAAACGAAGACGCCCTTTCCGTACCGCCGCATGAACAGGAAGCCCTTTCGTTCCGTGTATGGGTCGCCGCCGGCCTTGCGATTCTCTTTTCGCTTTCAAGCGCGTATCTGGGGATAGATTATTTGACGCCCGCCGGAACTCGCACGATAAATTTTATGCTTCCAATCGGCATTACCGTAGGCGCGGTTATCACAGCCTTTGGCGCTATATTCATAGGAAGCCATATAAAAGAGCTTTCAAAGCGGCTGGGGCTGCGTTTCTAACTACTGACCCACCCCCGCCCGCCCACGCCCACCCGCGGGTACCCGGGTGTGGGTTGCGCCACCGGCGCAACCGCACAGCGGCAAGCCGCAAGCGGGTTTGTGCCCAGGTACCTACATCTCGCGGGCAAGTTTGTCTGTACGCCACCAGACAACCCTTGCCTCGTAGTTTGTTACCAAAAGCGCGGAAAGTATGCCGTTACCGGATACGTCAAAAGTACTGTACATCAATTCATCATTACTTACGTTTATTATGCCCCGGCGCTGTGCGTCAGAGCCATCCGCGGCAAGAATCAGCAGAGAAAATCCGGTTTCTATAGGGTAGTACAAAAATACGCGCCCGCCGTTCATTACGCCAAACATCGAATACAAAAGATTTTCTGTCGTCTTTCTGTTATTCACCGTTGAAACCGCTTCAAAAAACGGAATATCAACGCTGCCGGAAAAATGAGCGTCTCCAGCGTTTATCATCCATAGACACGAACGGTCGGTTTCACGCCCGGATACAGTGTTGGTGGATTCATCGAGTATTTCACGGTAATAGTCTATTTTTAAATATATTTTTTTTTCGTCCGGCGCTATAGCAATGCCGTCCAGTGACGGCGTTAGTCCGAATCTGCCGGGAGGTATGGGCAGCGCGTCTTTTGAAAAATAAATATTGTAAAGCTGGCTGCCCACGGAATCGTACCAAAAAACGCGCCGTCCTCCAGGTAAGAGGCAGACAACAACAAGGTCGTCATCCGCGGATGTAAAAATATTCTCTATGCGCGGAAAAGGTGTGCCTCCCCTCCCCTCCTGCCCCAAATATTCAATAAACTTTCCATCCGCGTCAAAATGCAGTATTAGCCGATCAAGTATTGTTTTTTCTTCCATGTCAAAACTTTGCCGTTCCGGCGGAAGCCTGTCTTCCACAAAGATATGTTTTTCGGAGTTAACGGTGATGGAACCGGGTTCCTGCAGCGGCCAGCGGTATGCCCAGCGCGTTATCACTTCGCCGTCATTTTTTTCACGCAGCGTCAAAGGCGGAGGGTTGGTTTCTTCGTTGTAGATTAAAAATAAAAGGTCGCCGTAAGAATTGTACTGGGCTATTTTTTCGCCGTTGCCGTTGGAAATATAAAAGAGTCCATCGCGCATTTTTAACGCGGTTTTGCGCATACTGCGCTCCCCTTCAAGGGCAAACATATCAAGTTCATCTTCCAGCCGGCCTATGCCGAAATTGAACAAATTTTCGCGTTCTATCGATGAGCGTTGGCCTACGCCGCATGACATAAATGCCAATATAAAAAATACAGAGGCCACACTGAAATAATCGCGCATTAACGTTTCCCGCCCATTAACGTTTCCTCCTGAAGACACCGTAATTTATATCGGGAAAAATATTGTTACGGCGCTCAATGTCTGTCAAAAATCTTGTACTTAGATAACTGCTTCCAAGCGCCTCGTATATCGTAGTGAAATTTTTTAAGTGGGATTCCAAAGCGCTTTCCGCGTAGTTTTTCCATTTTGGCAGCGAGGTATTATTCTGTGTTGATATAAGGCGCTGCCAGTCACAGCTTAACGCGAGGAGTATTTCACGGGCAGCCTGATTAAGGGCGCGCTCTTTTATGCCTGTCTCGTTTCTAAAACGCTCGGCCAATTCCGCCATGCGTTCCGAGGCGCGAAAAATATGACGGTAATAGCCGTCGTTTGAAGCATCAAGCCACGATTCGGCGTAGCCGTTAAAGCCGGAAGAAGAATACTCAGGCTTTATCGTTTGGAATAGAGATTCATCCTGGCTGTCTATATATTCCAGTGGCGTCATAAACTGAATTTCTTTTTTTGCGCATCCTAAGCGAAAAATATTTTCCAAAAACAACGGGCCTTCGTGCCAAAAACGTCCAAAAAAATCCATATTCCATACGCAAAGGCTTACCGGCGTTCCGTCTATATTTTTTTGCATCAGTTCCCCTGCCAGGTTAAGAGCGGTAACGCGCCTTTCAAGAAAGACATCCGCGTATTTTTCCGCTTTTTCCGCGGCAAGAGCCGGATCATAAAAAGTACGCGGTTTATCTTCACCGCCTATAGAATAGTATTTATAGCCTGTAGAAAGCCGCGTTCCATCTTCGCCTAAAAAAAGTTTTATGTTTTCAAGCGGCATATCATCCGCGGCATCATTAAAGAAATCACGAAAATCACCCTCGACAGGAAGCCCTTTCTCCCTGTCCATCACATCACGGTATGCGTAAAAATCTTTTACAAAGAGGATGACATTATTGCTTGTTTTTAATGGGAAGAAACTTCCATATATGGGCGGTGGATTCGCCAAAAGAGCGCAGTGCGTATCAATAACGGTATAACGAAAGCCGTAATTCCGTATGTACGGGCTGAGTCTGTGATGATACCCCAGTTCAGGCAGCCAGAATCCCGCGGGCTTTTTGTTAAATTTTTTTTTATACGCGGCAAGCGCCGTTTCAATTTGGGCGCGTATAACTTCGCGGCGGTCTATATAAAACGGCAAAAAACAATTTGTCGCGGGTGAAACAAGAAGTTCCAGCCTGCCCTTCTTTTGATAATGCGAAAGAACCCCAGGGATGTTTTTTTCATACCGTTCAGTAAACAGAATGCGTTTTTCTATCGCGTTGTCATAGTAATACTTCGCAAGATTGTTCAGTGCCGGCTCACTCTTTGTACGCTTGATTTCTTCCGCTCCAAACGCAATCTGCCGGTCAACATAATCAAGGTAATGATTTACCAAAAGACTGTCGGTGAGCATATGGCATAGAACCGGTGAAACGGCCAAACCAAGCCGAAACGGAACCTTATCCGCTTCCAGGCGGTCAAACATTTCCAGCAAAGGAAGCAGCGTTTCTGAAACTGTTGCAAAAAAAGGAATCTCTTCAAACGAAAAATTAGCGCCGCTTTTACGCGCAAACGGAATATGAGCGTTTAACACTATCGCGATGACGTTTTTACCGCTCATCTGGCGCAAGTATCATTGTTTTTTGGAATAACTGAAACACGCTCGCCGTTTCTTAAAATTGTTAAATCATCAATGCCTGACATACGAAGCAACGTATTTTCATCATTGGCAGGCATTCTTTCGGATAGTTCAAACGTTCGGGGTAGCTTGAAAGGATGCGTTCTCGTGAGAACAGATTCGGTATTCGCGTATGAAACGCAAAGCGCCACATTGAACAGCGTATCCGAAGGCTCTCCCGTACTGTTGCATATTTTTCGGCAGGGGGCATCCGGCGGAAAGTGTATATACCATTCCGAGTCGGAAACGCTCACGGGAATTGTAAACAGCGAACTTACCGCGGCGCCGAATTTACATTTATCAAGGCTTACGCGCAAAAAATATCCGTGAAAGCCTGGGTTTCTTTCATGCAACCTTCTGTCCGCCTCCCGAATTTCCCAAAATACGAATACCCATAAAGGGTCGCGTACAATAGCGTCAATCCGCGTAATGTTATACCGTTTAGGCAGTTCCACCGGATCCGGAACGAGGGAGATGTTCTCATTATCCACAAAATACGTCTCCGCGGAACAGGTTTTTATTCTCCCGGGCTGAAAAAACGTCAGGCAGGGCGCGTTTTCCAAAAGTTCTTCGATGATAAAGAGCCGTTCCAAATCCTGCGGAATATCGATTCCAAACTGAACGGCTAAATCCTTGAGTTCAGGCGTAGAAAGCCTCTCAAGGTAGGACGGGCTCAAACCGGCGGCAGACAGCATAGTTCATCATGCCAATAGGCTTTACTCTTGTCAATACAAGCGTAGGACGGCTCATGCAGTCTTTTCTCAAAACCTACCTCCTTTACGGGAACGATTGTACCGATGTATAGCTATTGATGATTCCCTGTCATTTTTACTTCATTCCGTTATTTGCTAAAACCCGATGAGCCTCCCCGCCGCAAGCAGCGGGGTATCACTCGTAGAGCGGCGGGGTATTAAACCCCAAGTCAGAATAAAAACCAGACATTTCTATTGTGGTATCTATACGACATAATTATTGTGGTTCAACAAAAGACAACACGGTAGTTGAAGCCGCCACCGTTGCGCCGCAGCCTTCGGGACTGTCTTTCACCGCCTCATAAAAGCAAAATCGCTGAGCTTATACCCATTATTCAACAACGCTACCCTATTTTAACCCGCTATCCTTTAACTCTTGATATATACGGTAACTTTCGTTGTCGAAGCAGACGAACAGGACGTGGTTTATGGACGGGGTTTCGCGGAGGGTTTCGCGGACAGTTTTGAAGGCTGTTTTGGCGGCGGCGGATTTTGGGTAACCGTAGACTCCCGTGCTTATGCAGGGAAAGGCAATGCTTTTGAGACCCGCTTTTTCCGCCGCTTTTAGGCAGTTACGGTAACAAGACTGGAGTAAACGCTCATCGCAGGCGGAACCGCTGTATACGGGGCCTACGGTATGTATAACTTTTTTGCACGGCAAGAGTCCCGCCCCCGTTACAGCGCATTCACCGGTGGGGCAACGTCCCCGCGGACCCAAGGGTATTTTTTTACATTCGTCAAGAAGCGCGCCGCCGGCGGCCCTGTGTATAGCGCCGTCAACCCCTCCGCCCCCTAAAAGGCCGGAGTTGGCGGCGTTCACTATGGCATCAACTTTTTGAGCGGTAATATCACCTAATATTACTTCTATGTCCGCCATGTTAGCCTCCAAATCAGGAAAATGTAAGCCGCTGCTTCAAATCATCGGTAACTATGTCGTACACCATGCCTCCGTCCTCATTCAGCGATTTTTCACATTGTATATTCTTCCCAACAAGATATCTTTTAACGTACTCATCAACATCATCGGTTTCCACTTCGCTTACAAATACATCCCTCATCTGGTTTCCAGAGCATAGGTTAAATATTTCCCGTATCAGTTCATAAGTCATAATTGGTATAAATATATATGCGCCTCTGTGTTTTGTCAATTACAGGGACATTTTAATTGCGTCCTGACATTGCCCGGAGCTACCCATGTGTGGGTTGTGCTGCTAGCACAACCGCAAGCGGCTTGTCTAAAAAGCCGCTTCGTTGTAGTATGAATCATCCCGCATCCAGGAGCCATGCGAGTATGCGCCGCCCAACCCCGCCAG
>JAIRMY010000072.1 GCA_031258335.1 Spirochaetaceae bacterium
TGAATGACAAAAATATGCCTTTGCTTGACGGGAAAAACTATAGAGCGTGACTTGGAAATACTCAATAAATACAGGCGGTATATAGACATCGCGGAACTGCGGGTTGACTGCCTCCTGCACGAGGAACGGTTTTCGATACGGCGCTTTCCCGAGCTTGCCGGTATCCCCGTGATTCTCACGATACGGCGGAGAAGCGATGGCGGATGCTTTGAAATGGGAGAAAGTTCCCGCATCGCCCTCTTATCCAGAGGGCTTGCCTTTGCCGAAGCCGATGTGCGGCATAACTTTGCATACGTTGATATTGAGGAAGACATGGAATTGCCCAGTCTGGAGGAAGCTGCCCGCGTCTTTGGCACAAGGATAATACGCTCATTTCACAGTTTTAGCGGCACGCAGGATAAACTTATAGACAGAATGCGGGCCATGTACCGCGCCGGAGACGAAATCGTAAAAGCTGCGATCAAAGCGGAGAGTCTTGACGATGTTACCCGCCTGTTCAAAATATCGCGGGAGCTCGGCGATAAGGACAAAATCCTGCTCTGCATAGGGGATAACGCGGTTTGTACTCGTATTCTTGCCAAAAAACTCAAAAGCCACATCTGTTATACCTCCATCAAAGGAGAACCGGACTTCCCGCCAGCAGCTGAGGGGCAGCTTGACCCCGTTGACCTTGTAGAACTGTACCGTTTCCGTTCCATTACCAAAAGCGCCAAAATATACGGCATACTCGGGTTTCCGCTAAAAGCCACCTCCAGCCCGCCTTTCTTTAACGGGGTGTTCGGGCGGGAGAAAAAAGACTCTGTCTATGTACCGTTTCCCGCAGAGACCGCGGAGGAATTTTTTAGACTTGCGGACGAGATAGGGCTATTATGCGCTTCAGTTACGGTGCCTCATAAAGAGGCTGTTATCCCTCATCTGTCCTACTCATCGGAGCAGGTTAGATCAGTTGGCGCGTGTAACACCATAGTCCGTACCGAAAGCGGCTGGAGCGGGTACAACACCGATACCGAAGGCTTCTCAGGCTCACTGCTGGATTTTATGAGACGGAAAGATATCAACGGAAAACGTATAACGATAGTCGGCGCCGGCGGCGCGGCACGGGCCGTCGCCTCGGAAATACACAGGCTCAAGGGCAAGGCTCTAGTTCTCAACAGGAGCAGCCTCCGCGCGGAACAGCTTGCCGGCATCTACGGGTTTGAATACGGCGGGCTCGGGTCTGACGGCATCCGGCGTATAAAAAAATTTAGAGATATAATTGTGCAGACAACATCCGTCGGGATGGAACCGGATATTTCAGGCGACCCGCTGAGCGGCTATGAATTTACAGGCAAGGAAGTTGTGATGGATATCATCTACAAACCGGAGCGCACAGCTATGCTGGAACGCGCCGCCGCGGCGGGCTGCCCGGTGTTGAACGGCGCGGATATGCTCCAGAGACAGGCAAAACTGCAATACGGCTATTTCTTTGGCAGGAAATACCCCGACAGCTAGGGCGCTTCTGTGTCGTTAAACTGGAAAGAGATAGACCTTATCCTGTCCGAGCTTGATTTGGCGGGTACTCAGATTCAAAAGGTAAATCAGAATGATTTTGACGTGCTGTCGTTCAAGGTTTACGGGCAGCGCGGAGAGCGGACTCTGCTTGCCGTGATACGGAGCGGAGTCTGCCGCCTCCACGAAACATTTATCGCCGCCCCTAAAAACGACAAGCCGCTCCGCTTCGGGGAACTGCTGAAGTCCCGCATCGTAAACGGGTGGATAGAGGAGGCTGTACAACTTGGAAGCGACCGCATCGTGCGCTGGACTATACGGCGCGGCGAACATCGTTACCTGCTGTACTTCCGGCTCTGGTCCAACGCGGCTAACGTGCTTCTATGCGAGCCTGACGGGAGGATAATAGACGCGATGCGCCGCCTGCCCAAGCGGAGCGAGGTAGGCGGCGGATACTACCGCCCGGAACAGGAGTTGACGGCGGGCGGCATCCGGCAGGACAAATACGGCATCCGCGAACTGGAAGGGGAGGGCGGCTTCAACAAAAAAATTGACGCCTGGTACGCGGAGGAGGGGGCGTCCCTCTCGCTTGACGCGTTGCGGGATGAAGCGCGGCGTCGGACGGAAGGCAGCGTAAACCGGCTTGAAGCCGCGCTTCTGCGCCTCCGCGTGAAGGAGAGGGAGTATTCCGGGGCGGCGCGGCTTAAAGAGTACGGCGATATAATAATGGCCAACATCACGTCTCCCGGGCAGCCGTCTGCCAAAACCGGGGATTGCTGGCTGGAGGCGGAGGACTTCTACTCCGGCGGAATGATACGGATCAAGGTTGACCCGCAAAAGAGCGCTTCTGAAAACGCCGCGGTTTACTACGGAGAGTACCGCAAGGCAAAGAACGGTCTTGCCGGAGTACGCGCGGAGATCGCCTCTGAGGAGGCAAAGATAGCCCGCCAAAAGGAACTTTTGGCGGAGTTGTTGAAAGAAACAAACCCGCTGCGTCTTCAAAAACTGGTAAAAAACAGCGGCGCGGGGCAGGCGGCGGTCAAAGACGGCGGGCAGGGCCGTCCCGGTCTCGCTTTCAGGCGCGGCGAATGGCTGTTGATAGTGGGGCGGGATGCTAGGGAAAACGACGAGCTACTGCGCCGCCATGTGAAAGGCAACGATTTATGGCTTCACACGCGGGATTTTGCCGGTTCCTACGTGTTCATCAAGCAGCGCGCCGGAAAAACAGTGCCGCTCCCCGTGCTTCTTGACGCTGCAAACCTCGCTCTGTTCTACTCCAAGGGCCGAAACGCGGGCAAGGGCGAACTTTTCTACACACAGGTAAAGTATCTGCGCCGCGCAAAAAACGGCCCCAAAGGGCTTGTCATACCAACGCAGGAAAAAAATTTGAGCATCATACTGGAAGATGCCCGCCTAAAAGAACTCGAAAATTGCCGCGCCCGCTAGCGCACGCCAGCGCCCGCCAGCGGGTTTACGTGCGCTCCGCGCTAGCGACCCGCCAGCGGATTTCGGCTTCTGCCTTCAGCGTGAAAAGGGCGATTTGCATACGCGGCTGACAGCCGCTATTCATTGTTCATTGCTCATTGTTCATTGCTCACTATTCACTATTCACTGCCAGTGGGGTGAGGGTGGTGGGGTTATGTTATTAAAGCACGTGTTCACGCAAAATTCTTACTTTTCGCGCCGTAAAACTAAAAGCCGCCGACAGAAGCGATACGGCAATTATCAATACCGGCGCAACGAGCATCAGTGGATATTTCTCTGGTGTAAATTTGACAATTCTGTAAAGAAAGTTCAAAAAAAGCATATGTATTAAATATATCCCAAAACACAGCGGCGATATAAAATTAAACAGGGCGCTTGATTTACAACAATTTTTCCGCACAAGGCAAAATATTGTTATCGTCGGCGTTAGTGTTATTATCCCCC
>JAIRMY010000103.1 GCA_031258335.1 Spirochaetaceae bacterium
GTATCCGGGCCAGGCTGCCCCCGAAAAACTCATCCACCCCCCCGACGCCCTGCTGCCGCTGAAAGACGGGTCAAACGCGGGGGGGGGGGGCTAAGACTCCTCCGCCTTGTTTTTTAACTCCGCCAGAGCCTGCAGCCCGAAGAGGTCTCTGCCCTTTAACTCCTCCGCTATTGAGTTTGGAATCAACATCATGGAGTTGCCGGCTTTGAGTCCCTCGTTCAAAATGGAAAACGCTTTCAGTTTAAGCGCCGGTTCGCATTTTTCGTAAATATGCGCCGCTTCTTCGAGTTTTCGCGCGATTTCAATTTCAGCTTCCGCAAGGAGTACGCGCCCCTTCTTTTCACGTTCAGCCTGGGCGAGGCGTGAAAGGGAGTCTTGCAGTTCGTCAGGTATTTTTATGTCGGTAATTTCTATGTACAGCACGGTGATTCCCCAGTCCGTAGTTTTTTTGTCAACGTCATGCTGTATTTGTTTTTCGATAACGTCGCCCCGGTGGAGAAACGTGGTGAGGTTGTTGCCGGAGACGGCGTTGCGCAGGGCGGTCTTTGACGAGAGTACCACCGCGTCCTCATAATTTTCAACTTCCAAGACGGCTTTTTCCGGGTCCCAGACGAGCCAAAAGCAGAGCGCATCAACGGTTACCGTAACCGAATCCAGAGTGAGCGTTTCCTGCGCGGAAAAATCAGACACGCGAATCCGTATATCAATAACCTCCGCCACGCGGTCAATTAACGGAATCACAAGAAATAAACCGGGGCCTTTTATTGTTCTGAACTTTCCAAAGCGCAGGACGGCGGCGCGTTCCCACTCGTCATTTTTGCGTATGCCTGTAAATAAAACAAAACCCAAAAACAACGCGCAAAGCAGCGTCATAGTTTGGGAAAAAGACAAAAGAGATGCGCCTACACCCGCAATTACGCAAAAAAGCGCGGCAATAAAAAGCGTAAAGAAACAGTATCCTGTAATTAGGCAGATACTGTACCGCCTTGTTCTTTTTTTATTTTTAACATACTCCGTTTTTTTCATCCCGCGCCTCCATCCGGTATTTTTTTTATCAGTTTGATCACGGCGTTACTGTCGAGTCCCAGTTCATTCATCTCCCGCAAAAAGCGTTCCAGAGTGAGGGAGACTTTTTTGCCGTGTTCGTCTTCGTCAGGAGCAGGGCGCTTTTCGGAGATATAAGTACCGCTGCCCATCTGAGTCAACAGTATGCCGCGTATTTCAAGTTCGTTATACGCCTTGGCTATGGTATTCGGATTTATTTTGAGTTCTACGGCAAGCGCCCGTATGGTAGGCAGCCGGTCGCCCGGCCTCATACGCCCGGACAGCACGGCGTTCTCTATCTGTTCGATTATCTGCCGGTAAACAGGCACTCCGCTCCCCGTGTCAAGAGAAAACGTTATCTGCCCTCCGGGTAGTGTACTACCCATATAGGACAATATAACCCGCACGGCCGCCGGCGTCAAGGCGGGGACTCAGGGTTAATTAGCCCGCTCCGCCATTACTAGATAAATCGTCCAGGGCTTATTTCAAAAACTTCGGACAATTGATAAGCGGTTTTACGGCTTATCGGCTTTGAATTATGCTCCATGTTCGATATTTTTTGTTTGGTTACGCCGATCCGGGCTGCAAGGGTATCCTGCGTCATCTTGTGCAAGGTACGGTAAAAGCGGAGTGTGTCTCCGGGACTTGATTTTTCCGCCATTTCTTTGTACCAGTCCATTTCCGTTACGGATGCGGTTTCTCCATCCTCAAAAACAGACAAGGCGGACCCAACATCTTTTTTCAGAAGTTTAAGGTATTTATCAGGGATTTCTCCCTGTACGGTAAACTCAATAGGGGGCATTTTCACGACTGCCAACATATTCAACCTCCACGACAAAAGAGCCGTTTTCATTGCGCCAAACGGCGGCCCAACTATAGGCAAGATGACAATGGTACAGGTCTTTGCCCAGCTTGCTATAATTAGGATATTCAGGGCGTACCGGACCGGTTTCCCGAATATCATTCACTAGATGGAACAGCGTCCGTTTTGCATTATACGGCATTTCCCGCAGCGTCTTTTCCAGTTTTTTCGGCATACGAACATCATATTCCATACATTAAGAGTAATAGATTACGAATTACTTATCAAGGGGTTTTCTTAAGTAGAACAACTATAACCAGTGTCCACAGACTACCCGGATCAACACGGATTTTAGCCTCCTTAATCTGTGAAATCAGCGTTAATCTACAGACACCCTTTCGCGGATATTCGCGTTAATTCGCGGACTCCGTATCGGATCTCTTGCGTTTAATTTTTTTGGTCGTCGTCATCTCCATGGGTTCGTCCAGAATCGTCGTCTTTTCGATTTTCTGATACGGCAACAGGCGGGAGTTCACTTCGGAGACAATAGCCGCTATACGCGCCTTTATCTCGTCTTTTACCGCAACGCCTTTGTTTTTGAAGAATTCGGGGCTGGGGAATACGACAGCCTCTATGACCTCGCTATGTTTTTTTTTGTCGCGTACATAGCCGCGTATCAGAATCTGGTCTATTTCATCGAACAGTTGGAATTCATTTTCTATCTCTTCGGGGTAAACATTTTTCCCGCCTTCGGTGACGATCATGTTTTTTGCCCGCCCGGTAAGGTAGAGATAGTTTTCGCCGTCCAGATAGCCCAGGTCGCCTGTCTTAAAGAAGCCGTCCGGCGTGAAGCAGGCCGCCGTCTCTTCCGGCATCTCGTAATAACCCTGCATCACAACGGAGCCTTTGACGGCGAGTTCGCCTATGCCGTTCTCGTCCGGGTCGAGTATTTTTTCTTCGATGCGGGGGATAACCTTGCCGACGCTGGTCTCTTTGTAATGTTCTATGGGATTCAGGTTGATTATGGGGGAGGTTTCCGTGAGCCCGTAACCCTGCACAAAGTCTATGCCCAGTTGGTTGTACTTGCGGAACACCGAGGGGGCGAGCGGACCGCCGCCTGAGATACAGGTGCGCAGCGTGGAAAGGGAAGCCTTGTCCAGTACGGCGTGGAATATACGTTTACCCGGGTTAACGCCGAAAGTTTTCTTCATGAAACCGGAAACTCCCATCAAAAAGCGCACCGCGCCGTAGACGACTATGCCTTTTTCCCGCAAACCGCGGAGTATTCCCGCGAGGAGTTTGTTAAAAAGCATGGGAACGCCGAGCAGCATCGTGATTTTGGCCGCCTTTAGGTCGTGGAGTATGTTTTTTACCAGCATTTTCTTGCCAAAGACCACCTCGGCGCCGGTAGAAATCGTTTCGATGAACACGGCGAGCATGGTGTACGCATGGTGTATAGGCAAAAGCGCGTAAAAAATATCGGTATGATAAACGTCAAACGGCGTTCCCTGCGCCAAATAACAGTCAGAAACTATATTTTGATGGGAAAGCATCACGCCCTTTGGTTTATCCATAGTGCCGGAGGTGAATAGAATCGCCGCGGTATCGAATTCGTTTACCGGCGATTCCTCAGTGAATTCCGGTCCGTCAAGCTGGTAGATGTAAGCCCCCACGCCCGTCCGCAGAGAGAGGACTTTGGAGACGGCGCCGGGAGGGTTTTTAATGAAACGGTCGTGCTTTTCCTCATCAACAAACAGGATTTTTGCCTTTGACGTACGGATAAGGAGTTCCATCTCGCCATCGCCAAGCTGGTAGTCTACCGGTACAACGATGGCGTTTGCGAACAGAACCGCGAGATACGCCACAGCCCATTCCGGGGAATTCTTGCCGGTAACGGCTACCTTGTCGCCTTTTCCTATGCCGTAGCTTCGCAGCGCCCGCGCCGCCGCCTCTATCCTCCGCAGCGCCTCGTTGTAATCGAAACTTATCCTGTCCGGCTCATAGATGGTAAAACACGCCCTTTTGCCGTGCCGCTCCACGGTAATCCTGAACATTTCCGGTATCGTGGGCCATTCCCCCGAAAAATTTTTCCCCCGGTATTGGTTCAAAAAGTCCCACGGCGTACCGTCTCGTTTTATTGATTTCATCGCAAAATCCTCCTACCCAGACTTTAGACACAGCGGTTGAAAAAAAGGTTGCAATTCATAGAGAAGGCAAAATCGCGGCTAAGCCCTACCGCGGCGGACATACCCGGAGCATAGTGGAGTTGTAATTAACGCTCTGTCATAATAGATTAAAGTATGCGGCAAATTTACTTTAACAGGGAACTTTCGTGGCTGGATTTTAACGCGCGTGTTCTGGAAGAGGCGCTGCGCGGTGATTTGCCGCCGCTTGAACGCTATAAATTCCTGACTATAGTTTCATCAAATTTTGATGAATTTTTTATGGTTCGCATGGCCGCGATGAAACACGCCATACGGAACGCCGGACAGGAAACGGAAAACCTGCGCCGCGAGGCGCAGAAAAAAGCAAGCGATATTATAAAAAAGCAGTATGATTGTTTATTAAACGACGTGTTCCCGGCGCTTGCGGAAAACGGACTGCGCCTTTTGTTCACAAACGAATGGGATGAAGCCCAGCGAAAATATATAAAATGTTATTTTCTTGATAAAGTGTTTCCGCTGCTTACTCCGCTGCGCCTGTTGGACGAAATTCCTATAGCGGGCGAAACCCTGTACGCCGCGTTTTTGCTGCAAAAAAGTGAAACCGCCTCAAAAGAAAAAAACATGGCGGTTGTTAAAATACCTTACCCCAGAATCGTACCGCTGCCCGGATCCGGCGATGGTATTGTACGCTGGTTTTTGCTCGAAGACGCGGTACGGCATTTTGCGTCATACCTTTTTCCGGGGTATACGATAAAAGAAAGCATGATGTTCAAGATTGACAGGGACGCGGATTTTTCCGTTGATGAGGAAAGGGACGAAGACTTCATAAAAGCGATGGAAGAAGTCGTGATAAAGCGCGGACATTCCCGCGCCGTGCGTATGCTTTATTCATGCGGCAGCGCCGTTCTGCGGGATGAGTTGACGCGCATCTTAGATATTGATTCCAATGACATCTGCCTTGTGCCGGAACCGCTTAACCTTGCAAATCTCGCGCCGCTTTACAACATTATTGGTGATTTAGGGATTCCCTGCCTTGAAAAATTAAAAAACAATTCCCCCGACTCACTTGATACTCTATTTGCCGATAATGAAAAATCCCTGTGGGAACGCATAAAAACAAATGATATTCTTTTGCATTTTCCCTATGAATCTTTTAATCCGGTTTTAATGTTTTTTTCTGAGGCTGCCCGCGACCCTTCCGTACTGTCGATAAAAATAACGCTGTACAGAACTTCAGGCGATTCTCCTGTGGTACGGTCGCTGAAAGAAGCGGCGCTGAACGGCAAACAGGTTACGGCTGTTGTTGAATTAAAGGCGCGTTTTGACGAAGAACGCAACATAAACTGGGCTAGAGACATGGAAAATGCCGGAGTAACCGTGATATACGGGCTTGCGCGGCTCAAAGTCCACGCAAAGGCGGCGCTTGTTACACGAAAAGAAGACTCAAATGTCCGTTCATACGTTCATCTTTCAACGGGTAACTACAACGACAAGACGGCAAGAATGTACGCCGACCTTTGTCTATTTACATCAAACAAGGAGTTTGTCCGCGATACCGAACTTTTTTTTAACATGATAACGGGTTATTCAAACATAAAAAAAACACGCCGTCTTATAATAGCGCCGTTGTCACTGAAAAAACGCCTCATAGAATTGATAGAACGCGAGGGCGAAAAGGCATCCGGCGGGCAAAACGCCGTGATAAAGGCAAAGATGAACGCCCTTGCCGATACCGATGTGATTGACGCGCTCTATCGCGCTTCACGCGCCGGCGTAAAAATTTCCCTTAACGTGCGCGGCGTTTGTATGCTTATTCCCGGACTCAAGGATCTTTCCGAAAATATAAAAGTTGTAAGCGTCATAGATTATTTTCTTGAACATTCGCGGATAATTTTTTTTGAAAACGGAGGCCGCGCGGAACTTTATCTGTCGAGCGCCGACTGGATGACGCGCAATCTGGAACGCCGTGTTGAATTGATGTTCCCCATCGTCAACAAAGACATAAAAACCCGTGTATGCGCCGTCCTTGACGCATTCTTCAAAGATAACTGCCAGGCGCATGACTTGGGCGCGGACGGCGTATGGCGGCGTCTGCGCCCGGCCCCCGGTGAAGAACGCTTTCGGGTCCAACAGTACCTAAAAGAATATACCCAAAGCCTTTGCCGCGTGAACGCCAGAGAAAAACCTGTTTTTATTGTAAGACGCTCCTGAATTTACACCCTTTTTTGCCCACACCCTGTCAGACCAGGCCGCTTGGCGTTCGAGGCCGGGGGTGGCGGGATTTTGCTTTAACCTTTACAATGGAGCATGGAATCCATGGAACAGGTTACGGAGGAGTACGCCCCGCCTACGGTGGCGCTTGCGGGGCGGCCCAATGTCGGCAAATCCACGCTGTTCAACCGCCTGCTCCATAAACGCCGCGCCATTACCGGCCCCAAGCCGGGGCTTACCCGCGACCCGGTGGCGGAGTACACGTTTATAGCGGGAAAACAGGTACGCCTCATAGATACAGGCGGGTTTAACCTTGAAACCGGAAAATCCACCCCGCTCGACAGCCTTGTCGTGGAACGGACACTACGAACTATAGAAAGCGCCGATGTCATCGTACTCATACTGGCGGCGGGTGAGGTAACGCCGGAGGACGAGGAGTTTATCCGCATACTGCGCCCACTCCGCGATAAACTCTTAATCGCGGTGAACAAGACCGAAGGCGGCAGGCTGCTTGCTGAGGCGTGGAATACTCTGCGCTTCGGTTTTGAAAAAATCTACCCTATCTCCGCGGAACACGGGGATAACGTGGCGGAGCTTGCCTCAGCTATCGTGGCAAACCTCGAAGCGGCGGGGGCGTACTCCGCGGAGCGTCGGGGCGGACAGGGCGCGGAAACGGAAAACACGATAAGGCTCAGCATAGTAGGGAAGCCCAATACCGGCAAATCAACCCTGTCCAACAGGCTCCGCGCGGACAGCGCTTCTATAGTCAGTGGCATCCCAGGTACTACGCGGGACGTTATCTCCGGGCGTTTCCTCTGGAAGGATAGAAATTTCGTTGTTCTGGATACCGCGGGAATACGGCGCAAGGCCCGCGTGAATGAAAATATCGAATACTATTCGGTGAACCGCACGATAAAAACTCTTGACGAGGCGGACATAGCGGTTCTTTTGATAGATGCGCCGGAAGGTTTTTCCACCCAGGATAAAAAGATAGCCGCCCTTGCCTGCGAAAAAGGATGCGGACTCATATTCGCGCTGAATAAATGGGACGCGATGCCGGATACAAAAAACGCGTTTAACGCGGCGCGGGATTCGATTCACTACTCTTTCGGGCAGATGAAGTACGCCCCCGTGATTCCACTGAGCGCGAAAGACGGGGCGGGTGTGGGAGCGTTGCTCCAAACAGCGGTAAAGATGTTTGAACAGCTTAACCGTGTTACCGAAACGTCAAAATTCAACGATTTTCTCAGATGCGCCCAGTCGGAAAACCCGCCTCCGCAGGGGCCTCTTACCCGTTTCAAAATAAAGTACGGCGTTCAGGTTTCAGCGAATCCCGTGGTCTTCCGCCTGTTTGTCTCGCGCCCTGACGCGTTCACCAGCGCTTACCGCTCATTCCTCTGTAATAAAATCAGAAAAGACCTATCCTACGGCATGATTCCGGTAACTCTGGAGATTTCCCCATCCCGCAAAGAGAGAAGATGACCCCCGCATGAAAGGTGATATACAGGGATGCCCGCAGACAAACTCCTGAAACAGTTGAACAGGCCCGTGAAGAACTAGAGGAGCGTTGTTTTATTCTAGATAGGGCGATACGTTAAATTGCCGGGCAATTTAACGTATCGCTTAACTTTGTTATACCGTTGTGTTAGAATGAATCGTCCCGCCCTTAAGGGTGGGGTATTAGACCTTACAGACGGAATAACATAACCGGCTATGCCGGTTCCATGAATCCTCTTGGGGTATTTTTAGGAGTATAGGAGTTAAACGATGATAAAGCTACGACATATTTTTTTTGCGCTCGTAACAGCGGTGGTCCTCGCCGGATGCGTCGAACCGCCCGTTGAAGAGATGAACAACGCGATCGCCGCGGTGAGCAGGGCGGAAAACGACCCTGATGTGGTGAACTATGCCGCCAATGCGCTTGCCCGCGCCCGCGAAGCCCTGTCCCAGATGCAGGCCGAGGCGGACGCGAAACGTTATGACGCTGCAAAACGTTTAGCCGCGGATGCCCAAACTCTTGCGGAAAAGGCCTTGAGTGACAGCCGCGCCGCCGCTTTGCGTGTCCGCGAAGAAGCGGAGAGCGCGGTACGGGCCATGCAAAACGCCATCACCGAAACGGACCAGACACTGGCTAACGCCCGCCGTTCCCGTCCCGCCGGAGTAGACGTAAACCGGCTTGAACAGGATTTCGCCGCCGCCCGCGCCACGGCTGACCAGGCGGTCATAGCGCAAACCGAAAGCCGCTACCGCGAGGCCATAGAAAAAAGCCAAACCGTCCGGTCATCCCTCAGCGCGATAACCTCATCGCTGTCCCAAACGGTCATAGCCGCTTCCCGCAAGAAGTAGAGCCTAGAGTTTTACCTCTTTCTTGTTTCCCTTCATATCCTCGAACACCGCGACGGCATTTTCGAAATAGAAAATCTCGAATATGCCGTCGTCAACTTTGTAGATGTTTTTTAACATAGGCGCGGCTTCAAGCGCCTTTTCCTTTGCTTCTCTATCGGGGGTAAAGCCCACCGTACCGGTAACGCGGACCCATTTGTCGCCGTCAGACGCGCAAATCTCGGCCTTGGGATTCGCTTTCAACTGAGCGAACACTTTTTTCTTGTTATTGGTACAAAAACTCAAGTGTCCCTTGTACTCAAACGCCACGCCCATGGGCCTGACGCGGGGCTGCCCGCCCTCGTCCGTCGCCAAGAAAAATGGGTTGCCGCACCCTGCGATAAAATCTAAAATCTCTTTCATAATTGTGCTCCTGTAATTTAATTTTTGCGCGTTTTCACGCGCAGCCGTTTATTCCAGCAATTCACATTACAATTTTTTTTAGGCAATTTCAATACGCCGCGCTCGTACCGCTTCACTGCCCGCGTGTGTGTTGCGCCGCGGTAGTAACCGCACAGCGGCAAAACCGCTTCGCGGTTTTGTGTATACCGCGCAGGGTTTTACGGAATTTTTCGGCTGCCCAAAAAAATTTTGTAAAAAGAAAATCAACGGGGTAATCCCAGCTTCCGGGACGGTGTATGATCCGTCCGCCGAAACCTGTTTTGAAGAGGTAGAGTCCCGCCATGGGATGTTTTGGGGAATCGAGAGGCGGAATGCCAAACAGGTCGTATTCGGTGCAACCGGCATCTTTTGCGTCCCGTATCGCCTGCCATTGCAGTGCGTATGCCGCCATCAGGTTACGGTTCAAACTGGAGGATGCCCCATAGAGGTAAACCGCCGTCTTGCCCCTGAACAGCGTGATTATGCCCGCCAGAGGCTTGCCGTCCGCCTCGGCAAGGTAGAGGCGCGTGTCGACTCCGGCGTGGGATGCCGCCGTATCAAAGAGCCCTTTATAGTAAGCTATGCCGTGTACCGCTATACGATCGCGCCGCGCCGTTTCTGTAAGCAGCGCGTAAAACGTGTCCAAACCATGTGTGTCAGCCCTCGACACACGGGTTTTTTTAGCGCCAAGCTTTATGTTATAGCGCCATTTCGGCTTCATCCGCGCCAGAATAAGATCAAGCGGCGGCTTTATATCTATAATCACCGTGTCCGGCGGCTGAATATCGGATGCGGCGCGGCAAAAAGGCTTAAAGATACGCGGCGCGGCTTCGTCCCCGGCGCTGAACCACGGCGGATCAAAGCGTATAAACGCCGTACTGCCGGGCAAAAATGACTTAAGCGCCCGCGCCGTTTCAAGCAGAAGCTCCGTCCGCGCCTCCGGCGAAGCGGAAAATGAAGCGGGCACATCAGGCCCCCAGGGAACATAAGCAAAGCCCCTGCCGGCGGCAAGCGTCCTGTACAGCGCCAACAGCGGTTTTTCACCGCCGTCCCGCCAAACGGCGCGGAACGCATGAGGCTTCCACGCGAAAGAGCCTTTGAAAGCCCCCCAAAAATCGCTTTGCAGGAAGGTTTCGGCGTTTTCACACCACGACAAAGGCGCCCGGGACAGGTCTTGCAGATATTGTTCCATAAGGGAGTCGTCTTTGATATTATCAGTGAATAGCTTTGCAATCAAGGGAAAGCGTACGCGCTACGCGCTACGCGAAATGAGGAATGAGGCAGCCTGTCGAGTAGTCCTTGAGAGGGTGCTGGGCGGTGGCGATGAGAAATAGGGGGCTATACGAGTCTGCCGGGCGAGGAACTTGCCGAGCGCAAGGGATTGTAGGGGCGCGAAGCGTC
>JAIRMY010000109.1 GCA_031258335.1 Spirochaetaceae bacterium
ACTTATTCTACGGAGAGCGTTGTATATATCAAGTTTTCCCGCCTTTTTGTCGCTTTTTAGTATCAAGAGGCTTTCGATTATATACATGGGATTTGAGTCAAGCAGCCGGCGCGTCATATCTATCTCCGGTAGCGGTTTAACCGTCAACGCCGCAGCGGCGCCTGATGCGTCCTGCGTTTTTTCCGATGCTCGTATTGAGCGGGAATAACCGCCGTCCCGTGCGCTCGCAAATATTGCTTTGTTTGTACCCGGAAAAAGTTCTTCCAATGAGCGTCCTTCCCCGTACAAAAAACCGGATAAAAACAATAAAAACCAAAATATATATTTCAATTTATCAACCCTGGCATCTTTTTATAAAATCTAGTACGCGCCCTTGTGCCGCAGCACCGCGCCTACCGTTCTGTACAGTATCCACAGATCCAGCCATATAGACCAGCTTTGCAGATAGTACGTATCAAAAGAAACTCTGTCCTTGTAATTAGTATCGGAACGCCCCGAGACTTGCCAAAGTCCCGTGATGCCGGGTTTTACGGAAAATATACGCCCAAAATCATCGCCGTATTTTTTTATTTCATCTTCTACGATGGGGCGCGGCCCCACTAGGCTCATGTCGCCTTTTAACACGTTTATAAGCTGAGGGAATTCGTCAAGGCTGGTCTTTCGCAGAAAAGCGCCAAACTTTGTAACGCGAGGGTCGTTCTTTAGCTTCTGTCCCGCCTCCCATTCAAGCCGCGCATCCTCGCTACTTTCCAACAGTTTTTTTAGCCGCTCCTCGGCATCTTCCGTCATCGTCCTGAATTTGTACGCCTTAAAGCGCCTGCCGTTTTGACCTACACGGGTCTGCGCGTAAAGCGCCTTTCCCGGCGAACTCAAACGCACGGCAAGCGCCGTGAGCAGCAGGAACGGCAGTATTACAAGCCCGCCGCATATCACGATAACCAGGTCCAAACCCCTTTTTATCGCCAAATTCCAGCGCATTTTAAGCCGTTGCGTCGTTGCAAGCCCCAGTATGCCGTCAAAGTCCCGCGCCGACATCCACATATTCATCATCCCGAAGAAGTCCGGTATCAGCACGGTATACCTGAAAGCCGAGACGGAATAGTTTAACAGCGACACGAGGTCTTTCCGTTTAAGATGATGCATCGCCACTATGGCAACTTTTATCCTGAAGCGTTTCGCTATCTCAGGTCCAAGCGATGTATCATGGATTATTGGGACATTCCGGTAACAGTCGCCGGATTCGGCGTTATCGTCGAGGATTAAAACCGGCGCGTATCCCAGCGAGTGGTTATTCAAGAGTTTATCGGTGATAAGCCGTCCGGTTTCTCCTCCGCCGTATATCACGGCGGGGATTCCGCCCAGCGTGCTTTTGCTTATCACGCTGCGTACCAGACTGCGGCAAATGAGTATTATCAGCGTTGAAAATGCACATCCCAAAAAAAACGCCGCCGAGATTTCATCAAGCGCCTTGTCGTTAATGAAGCGGGACAGTATCACGCCGCCGTGGGACATCAGGCTGGCAATGAATATACGCCGCAGTTCTTCCGCCGGAGCAAGCGAAGCACCCGGATACAGACCTGAAACCTGAAATATGAGTATGAATACCGGCAGATAGGGCCAGTAGGTAACGAAGGAACGGAAATTTATCGCTTCGGGGTCGTACAGGTTTACCCAGAAAAACCCCGCCCCAAAAGAAAGCATGACCCCAGCAAGGTCGGCGATTATCATAGCGGAGGAGGTAAACGCCGAACTCGTGCTTGTAAAACTTTTCCTGTAGCGTTTTTCAAAGTTATCCAGCGTCATACCCCCATTATCCGCCATCCCCCCCATTTTTTCAACCAGTCCTGCCGCGGATGTCAAGCCAAAGTAGAAATGTCCCCTTTGGCTTTAGGTCAGGCGGTCAGGTGTGCCGCTGGCACACCTGACACGCGGGGGACAATCGCTAATTGCGCAAGGGATAGAAGCGGAATTAAGCCGTCCGGCGCGAAGCGCCAAACGGCTTAATTGGAGCGGATAGCCCGACCCCGCCCAGCGCCTAACAAACTGAGTAAAGGAATATGACGGCGTATATGCGGCGTTCAACGGATTGAATGTTAGGCGCTGGGCGGGGATGCGCCCATAGGTGGAGAGGCGGGCCGCCACGAGTTCGAGAAGGACGGCAAGCGCTATGTCGAGTTCGTGCTCACCTCGCAGGAAGTGGTACGCATGATAAAGGAAACAGCATAGACTACGCGAAAATCGAACCCGAAGCTATCGAAGGCAAATGGAGCGTTACGACGGGCGCGGCGGTCATCACTAGGCGGCGGATTAACGCCCCGCGGTTTGAACGGCGGGACTACTGGTGACTAGCGATTAAAGCAACCGCCCTCCCCTGCGGGGAGGGCGGTTTTGTTCGGCGGGTGGTTTTACTGCTACGCCGTGAAAACGAATTTATGCGGGGCGGGGACAAGTGCGGAACGTTATACGCCATTTGCGCAAATTATGTATAAAAAATCATACAATGAGCCTCCCCGCCGCAAGCGGCGGGGTATTAAACCCCAAGGCAGAATAAAAGATACTTGAAATTTTAATAAAAATGAATAAAATAAACAAAAGGTGGTTGAACATTATGGGAATGAAATTTTTAAGAATTTATGTTGAAAATTCTGTTGTCGGTGGTTATTTTGATGATGAATTTAAAGAACACACTCGAAAACTTTTTGACTGTGTAAAGTTTAAGTATGAATTACAGGAAAAATTATTAAAGAAAAGCGGGGCAAGAAATTTACGTGAGTATGTAAATTATGCAAATAAAATTTACCAGAAATCAACATTACATAAAATAAAAGAAAAAGTAATGTAAAAGCGCAAACGGCGTATAACAGGCTGTTCACGCTTCGCCCGGCCGTTGGCGGGCTCGGCGTACGAAAAACGCAGTGTTGAACCAACATGATAATGTCCCCTTATTAACAATTTAGAAATGACCCCTATGGTAAGATAAAGGCAGGAGGAGCCAATGGCCGGAAAATTACCAATAAGCCCCATGATTTCCGCCAGTTTCCCGGCGAGTATCAATCCGCCTTTACTTTCTATCCGTTCTTTGGTAATATCAATTTCTAACATACCTGTACTCCTTCAGTGTTTTGATGTTATCACAAAACTATTATACCACAAGATGGCAGGTATGTTATACTAAGACTCTTCATTAATTTTATCTTTAACCCGATGGGTTGCCCTGTCTTTACTGTAATTCTTTTTGGTATAAGGAATTAGCTGATTCCCTGTACGGATTCAGGAATCCTGTAAGCAAAAGTGTATTCCCTTGCGCGGGAGAGTTCCGCGGCATCGCGGACTGGGCGGCGATGCCGAGCCTAAAACACAAACGCATAGCGCCATGAACTATACGAGCCGGAGGGGGGTCGCCTTTCAAGCAGCGTGATGAAGCTGTCCCGGCAAAAGACGGCGGCGCGGGGAGCGGATGCCTCGATAGGGGGTAAGTCTTTACCCAAAGGCTTGCCGCACCGCATCGCGGCGGCGATTTTTTCGTCAACTTCGCGGACGGGAATAGATAAGGCGTCAAAGATACGCCTGTCTATGGGGAGCAGCGCGTTTATTACCTCATCATGGTCGGGCGGCGAGTCCGGCTTCAAATCGAGGGCATCCGGCAGCAAAAACGCGCCCACCCGGGTCCGCGTAAGCCCGGCAAGATGTGCCCTGGAACCAGCCGCGATGGCTATATCACGGGCAAGGGAGCGTATATAAGTCCCCGAGGAACAGTGAACAGAGAGTCTTGCAAACGGAGGATCGTAGGCGGAGAGATAAAGCTCGTGTACAGTTACCGGGCGCGGCTTGATTTCCACAAGTGTACCTGCGCGGGCAAGCTTGTAGGCGCGTTTACCGCCCAGATGTATTGCCGAAAATAGGGGCGGCACCTGCATTATATCACCGCGAAACCTGTCCAAAACAGCTTCCAGCGTGTCTTTGGAGGGAATACCGGCTTCGGCAACCACGCGGCCTTCCGGGTCAAGGGTATCCGTTTCCGTGCCAAGCCTTACGAGCGCCTCGTAATGCTTGCCACAATTTGTAAAGTACGGTGAGAGTTTAAGCGCCCTGCCTGTAAGAACGAGCAGGAGGCCGTCCGCGAATTTATCAAGGGTGCCTGTGTGTCCAACCTTCCCGCACCCGAGCGCTTTTTTTACCGGCGACAGAGCGGCAAATGAGGTGATACCAGTGGGTTTATTGAGAAGAAGAAGCGCGTCGTGTGGGCTAGAAATTGAGCGTGTCACCGCCGTTTGGCCATAAAACGTCAATTATCCTATCGGCCGTATCGTTCAACAGTATATCGTTGATGTAAGCAGGATCGTTTATCTTGCCTTTTAACTCGGCAACGCGGTCGGCGCGTATATCCGGCGCGGCGGAAACAAGTTCTATAGCGTTAAGCCAATCCGCTTTTCTCCGCGCTTCTGTAGAGATAACAACCGTAACACCGGTTTTGGCAGTTTTATTCGCCGGATCGTTCCGTTTATTTTCGCTAACGGGCCGGGTTGGTTCTATTGGGACTGTCCTTCCGATTGTCATATCAAAATCCTACCTACATCAATTATCGGCAAAAACCAACAATTATTAAATAAAATAAGGTCTCGTACAGCAAGCAAACCACCACAGGACAGTCCTGCCGTAGTTAAGCGTATCAAAAAACTTCTGATAAAACAGCCCCCTTACGCCCCTATCAGGCTCGGCAAAGGCCCTCATACACCAACGGGCTTTGCCGCACCGCTTGAGACGAAAAGGGAAAACTCGCCTTTTTGTTCGGGGCGGGCTTCTAAGACACGCAGGATTTCCGCGGCGGAACCGCGAAGGTATTCCTCGTGGATTTTGGTCATCTCTCGTCCCATACAGACATAGCGATTTCCGTCAAATTCGACCAAGTCCGCCAGAAGTTTCAGTATACGGAACGGCGATTCGTATAAAACAAAAGCCGCGCCGCCGTCCAGAAGTTCTTTTAGGCGGGAACGGCGGCGTCCGCTTTTTGGGGACAGGAAACCCTCAAAAACCACTGTTTTGTCAAATCCACCCGCCACGCTGACAAGACCGGAAAGGGCCGAAGCCCCCGGTATGGGGATAACTTTGTGCCCCGAACTCGCGGCTAACCGTACCAGGACGGCACCGGGATCACTCAAAGCGGGCGTACCCGCATCGGTCAAATAGGCAATATCCAAACCGTCATCCAGCTTCTTGACAAGCCTTTCCGCCGCCGCCCTTTCGTTGGCTGCCCTGCACGAAAGCAGTTTAACCTTTATTCCGAAATGAGTCAATAGCTTTAGGCTGCGCGCGGTATCTTCACAGGCCGCCAGCGAAACAGATTTAAGTATGTCAAGCGCCCGGAGGCTTATGTCTTTCAGGTTACCTATAGGGCTTGCGACGATGTATAGAGTTGACACAGTCTTTCCATACTCAAGGCTACCGCCCCCCAAAATAAAATTCAACCCCGCCAGCCTCGCCAGCCCCGCCAGCGGGTTTACAGGCGCTCCGCGCTAGCATACCCAAAGCAAACTTCGGCTTCTGCCTTCACTACGAAAAGAGCGGCAGGCATACGCGACTGATAGCCCGCTTCTCATTCATCATTCATCATTCATCATTCATCACTGCCGCCGCCCAGTCCCTCCCCGGCAGACTCACCTGCCGCCTTGCGGCGGCTTGCCGGCGGATTTTCGCATTGCCCCCACAGATTCTTTAAAGAGGGCAAAGGCGCCGCTTTGCTTTTCAACCCAAAAAACCGGTTTAGGATTTTCGCCGCCTGTAGTGCGAAAGAGGGTCTCAAAGTCCGCTCTGTAGGCGATGCTGTTTTTGTCGTTCAAATATATGTCCAGCACCGCGGCTATCGCGAGCGTAAAGAATATTAGCGATGCGTTATTGCGTTGTTTCTTTACAAGCAGCATATCAAGCCGTTTTGACAGTGGATTTTCTATCTGAAAGTTATACGGTTCCCATGGATTCTCAATTTTCTCTATAGGCGCGGAGGCAGCCGCGCCGCCTGAAATGTTTGCCGCTTCTATGGCGGCTGCGCAGGCGGTTAAATCCCTACGCAGGCGGCGCGCCGTCGAGTAAAGGGGCAGCACATCTTTTTTCGCAAAGGAAGGCGGCGTGGGGGGCGTATTCACATAGTTAGGCAAAAACCAATACCGGCGCATCCAATGTATATCCGAAGCGATATTCAGCGCATAGGTGGAAGTCTTTTTCTCCGCCGCGTGTTCAAAATAATGCGCGTATTCATTGATGCGCAAAAGATATTTTTTTTCAAACGCTTCCGATATAGCCGTATGCCAGTCGTCTCCAATGGAATTCAACGATTCAGCATCCGGCGTTTCTACAAATTTTATATACCGGAAGCCGTAGAGCAATTCCTCGATTATCTGCGCCAGTATCAGTGCCGGGTGCACCGGGTCCTCCGGCGCAAGCAGTTCGCCGTTCTTTTTGATTTCCAGCACGTCGGAAAAATACGGATAAAAATCGGGAAACGTCTCAAGTTTATTCCATGGGGACTGCGGAAACAGCGTTTCCAGTATGCCTATGCCGCGTTCAAACGCCTTAGTTTCCGCGGTGTCTAACATTTCTGTCGCGGTTTCTTTTTCCACGCTGTCAATATTAGACAGTGTACCCGCCGGAAGCGCGGCCTCCTCCGTGTTGTCGTCCGCCTGTTCTTCGTCAGGCGTGCTGATACTCCACGGTCTTGAATCGGGCAGTATTTGGTCCGATTCCGTCAATCCCAAAAACAACAGGTAATTTTCTTCGTTATCCAGAAAAAAAAATTCATATTCCTGAAAGTATTCCGCTATGGTTTTCATCAAGAGCGGATACAACAGGCTGCGAAGCTTATAGCGGACATACTGCCATGAATTAACAGCTTCCGCTATCCTCGTCTGCTGTTTTTCAGTTTCTTTCGTGGGATTTTCCATAAAGAGAATTTCATACAAGACATTAAATGCCTTTCTTACGTCATTTTCGGCGTCCAGTTTATCCAAAATATACAGCGGCCTGTAAATTTCACGCAGTATTACTTCAAAATCTTTGACCAGGGCATTGCGCGGATGCGTCTGAAGTCTGCCTATTTCCGAGGATATTACATCAAGTTTCCATTGGCGTATTGTATTTAAGATTTTGAACGCCGTCTGCGACGTCTTTTGCAGCTTATTGCCCAGTTCGGCATTGCTGCGCGGGAATATTAGCCGTGTTGACGTTACTAAACGTTCAAGCTGTCTGTAGTATTCGTTTAAATTTGCTCTAACAAACCATGGACTGACCTTATCCGGCGGCGGCTTGAAAAACGAAAGCCGCGACACAATAATCTGCATCATTGTTTTGATTCCAAACCGGCTGTTTCCGGCGAGTATATCCATTTTTACCCGTTCACCGTACGACAGAGTGGAGGAGCGCTGGAAGCGCCGCGCGGCGCCGGACTGAGGAGGCACGCCGTCAGCGGGGGGCGCGATTTCTACAGTATGCTTAGGCCTTGAAACCTCGTCTCCTGGCGGACCGTTTTTACGCAAGCTACCGTCAGACCGTCCGGACTCCGCGCCGGCATCGGATGAAGGACTTTTCTCTTCGCCTATTTCGCCGCCCAGAAGTTTTTGCATACGCTTTGCCTCTTTTTCGTCTATAGGCCCTAGTCTTTTTTTTACACTTTCAAGTTCACCTGGTTCATAGACAGCTTTTTTTGCCATATCAGCCTCATAATCTGAAGTTAAAATACTCTATAGTACCCGGCACATTCCTGACAGGCAGTTTCTCCCCGTCCCGGGTTGTCAACATTCCGTTAAACAGTCCCGCCGGATTACTATGATCTATACCGATAAAAAATAAATCTGCCTGCTTGTATGCGCCGTCAATCAGCTTAAAGTTAAGGTCTATCAGGCCCTCTAAATCCTGAACCGACCATTGCCCGCTTTCTCCCTCAGTTATACGGACCGGAGGGAGCGGCGTCAACGCTCCGTCAAGCCATAGCGCGTTTTCGTTGGTAACATTGAGCTTCCTTGTGATATGCTCGCCCATGCTGAAACCAAGGCGCCTCCCCCTGTCGTCAAAACTAAAAGCGCGGCAGTTGATATACCGCGCACGGTACGGAATAAAACCCTTGCAATCCTGAAAGAGCCCGCTCGCCGATTCCCCGCGTAACGCCGTTTTCACGTCTCCCCAAACAATGCCGCCTTCGACCCCGGCGAAATTCTTGAAAATATACATAGGACGGCTTTCCGCCATGAGCATATTCACCGTCATAGGCGTTGTTTTTTGAATGTTTGTATCAAATACCAGATGAGCGCCGAAGACCGGCCTTTCTATAGCGGAATCTATTGATACATCAAGCGTTACGCTACGCGAAGCGATGTTGTTGTGTACACAAAACGAAAAACCGCCGTCCACTTGTTCAATAACGCTGTCATTCAGGCTTTTCGGCATCTTCCATGCCGAAAATGGAAACATCTTGAAGATATGCAATTTTTTTTCACCGCGTCTGTCCAAAAAAATAATTTCCACAAAAGAAAAAAATTTTAAATTAGCGATAAACACTTCCATTCTTATATCGTCATTCCGTACCGTGAATGTCTGCCATTCTTTCAATCGGTAATCCAAAATCCACGCGGGGAACGGAATACGGTAGGGTTTGTCAATGACGGACATATCTACTTTTTCAAAAGGTGTTGTCCATGTCCCCTGTATAGGCTTTCCGTTTTCAACCGGTTCTTCACGCTGCGGAAGCAACTGTCTCGTGTACATTATCCAAAGTATATGGGAATCCTGACGCCGCCGCAATACGGCATATTTTGTAACCGGAAAGGTGACTGACACCTCCGGAGCTAGACGCAATGCGCTCTTATTGAACGATTAGTTTACATATGTTCCAATGAATCTATCAAATAAACGAGGGGAAAATATTGATAGAAAACCAAATTCAACGAATGATGCCTTTATTCGGACATCTGGTTTAATACCCCGCCGTCGGGCGGCTCAAGAAATGTATCGCTTTCATTATTTGGTATTAAACTGGAGTCAAATTATCCTGACACAGGGCAAGCGGTGTATCATGTGAGCCGGGATTCAACGGCGATAGAACCGGCAGTCGGCTCTACGCTAGTATAGACATACCCCTGCGCGGTTTTCTCTCTACCATAAAGAGTAATGACATCGTCCTTGCCGCTAACCGGCACCGGGAACTGAGCAAACTGCTGGAAAACGGCAGCGCTGCCGCCCTGCAAAACAATTGCGACATTGCTAGCTGTACCGGTGTTGTCTATGTTTAAGGTTCCGACATTTGCCGAAGTATTGCCGCCATTGAACAGTTTGACGGTAACGGCGTTAATGTTAATATCTTTCTTAGTACGGTAGTTGCCTCTGTGAATGAACCGCCTTTCGGCAGGGTAAGCGCACCGCCAACTGTTGTTACACCGGCAAAATCCACATCTTGATTAAACCTTGCGTTCCCGTTGAAGGTTACAGGTCCGCCAAAACCTCCTTTGCCATCACCATTGTAAACTTGAGCGCTATCAAAGTTTACCGACCGGTTGAATACCGTCTTACTGCCGCCCCAGCCAAACGTTTCTGCGCTAGCCGGGCCAAACTCTACGGTATTGTTAAAAATAACATCGCTGAACGTAACTGAACCGCCGGTAAAAGTAAAACTGCCATTAAATTCCGCGGGAAATTTAAACAAATACCCATCATCCGAGTTTGTCCAATCCTGATCGTAGATTGATGTTACTGTCGTGTCTCCCCCACTTGACGCTACCTATAATTTATTACCAGTGAAAGGAGAGATGTTAAGATCAACACCTGACTTTCCCGGTCCACTATTGACGATTACCCGTGGGTTCTCTCCCGTTAATTTAATACTTCCATTGGCGCCAAAACTTATATCGCTGTTTTCGCCTTTGAATTCAATCATGGGAGCCGACATAGTACCGGAAAGACTTATGCCGGTTACGGTAATCTTCCCGTTTGCTGTAACATCACCTTTCAAGTATTTCTGAGTTTTTTTGTGGCGCAAACCGCCCGTGCGCAGGCTTGGCAGGGAGTTGAGGTTTAGACTATAGTAAAACGATGGCTTCTTTGATAGAACCGCGTGTGTTAAAGGGCTTCAGGGACTCTCTGCCCGCCGCCGAGATAAAGCGGCGCGGACTTGCCGGGCGTGTCGAAACGGTTTTCCAGAGTTTCGGCTTCGTCCCAATAGACACGCCGGCGCTTGAGTACGCGGAAATACTGCTCGGCAAAGGTGGGGGCGAGACGGAAAAGCAGGTTTACCGCTTCAATGACAACGGGGGGCGGGATGTCGCGCTCCGCTTCGACCTCACCGTTCCTTTCGCCCGTTTTGTCGCGGAACACCGCGCCGAACTCCCGTTCCCGTTCAAGCGTTACCATATAGCCAAGGTATGGCGCGGCGAGAATACACAGCGGGGGCGTTACAGGGAATTTACCCAGTGCGATTTTGACTGTATAGGGAGCGGCAACGCGGCGGCGGACTTTGAAATTCTATTGATGATGAAAGAAGCCCTAGCCGCCGCGGGAACCCCCGCCTTTACCATACGCCTGAACCATAGGGGGCTCTTTAACCGCTTCTTACAGAGGATAGACTCTGCTGGTAAATCCGCCGAGATTCTCCGCGCCGTGGATAAACTTCCCAAAATAGGCAGAGATCAGGTGTTAAACCTGCTCTCCGCCGCGCTTGATGAAAAACGGGCGGAACTCATAGTGAAATACGTTGAAACAACGGGAAACTGGGACGAAACCCTGAACGCGATGACAGAAGCGGCAGGCGGGGACAACCCCGACTCCGCACGGCTCCGTACCCTGCGCGGCTTCATGCTGGATACCGGCATAGCCGGCGCCTTTGTCATAGACCCCGCCATAACACGGGGGCTGGATTACTATACCGGAATAGTCTTTGAAACCCTGCTGGACGGTATGCCTTCTATAGGCTCGGTTTGCTCAGGCGGGCGCTACGATAATCTATGCGGCCTGTACTCCAAGGAGCCGCTGGGCGGCGTGGGCTCATCCATAGGGCTAGACCGACTCCTAGCCGCCATTGAATCGGGGGAAAAGGCAGGACGGGAAACTTATGCGGAACTTGCCGTAATATGCCTCCGCGAGGAGCAGGGCGGCGTATACCAGAGCATAGCGCAAAAGTTCCGCGTTTCGGGAATCCCCGCTGAAGTGTTTGTCGAAGCAAAAAAACAGGGGACACAGTTCGCCGAAGCGGAGCGGAAGGGCATACGCTGGGCGCTGATTCCGCCGGAAGCCGGAGCGGACACCGGACTCGTAACACTGCGCGACCTGCAAACACGAAAAAACAGCGCCCCCCTCACCGTGAGCGCCGCGATAGCCTTCTTGAAACAGAATGAAAAAGGAACAAGAGCATCAGATTGAAGGCATAATGCGCGAATGGTACGGTTCGCGCCTCGCCGTGATAATCGAAAGCATAGTCATAGGATGTTCGACAGGCTTTGTAATCGTCCTCTTTAGACTCGCGCTGGGCAAAACGGACAAGTTACGACTGGAAATATACAAGGCGCTCCCCGCCATGCCTGTAAAGTACACGGTGTTTCTTACGCTAACCCTTGCCGCCGCCGGCCTCTTGCTGGGGCTTGCCAATGTCGTCCGCCCCATGGTATCGGGCGGCGGCGTTTCGCAGATAAAAGGGGTAATGCAGGGACTCCTTCGAGAAGACTGGAAAGTTGAGTTGCCTCTCAAATGGGCGGCGAGTTTCCTCGCGATTTCCACGGGGCTTTCATTCGGCTGGGAGGGGCCTTCCGTGATGCTCGCCGCCTACACCGGACTCGCGGTTCTGCAAATATTTAAGCGCCCCGATACGGAGAGGAATACACTGCTCGCCTCGTCATCCGCGGCGGGACTGTCCGCGGCGTTCAACGCGCCGCTTGCCGGAGTCCTCTTCATGCTGGAAGAGATGAGGGTTGCCATCACGCCGCTGTCCATAGCCTGCGCGATGGGCGCTTCGATGGCAGGCGACGTTGTGGCAGGGCATTTCTTCGGACTCCAGCCTGTGTACCACTTCCGTTCAATCACGGTGATGCCCGTGCGCTTCTTCCTGTGGATACTACTGCTCGGCGTTACTTGCGCGTTTCTCGGCGATCTGTTCAAACGCGCCCTGTACGCCTCCCAGGATTTTTTCAAGGTTCTCCGCATACCGGTTCTCTTCCGCCCTGTAATCCCCGTGCTCATCTCTATCCCGTTGAGTTTTTACCTGTACGATGTAACCGGCAGCGGACATCCGCTGATAGATTCGCTTTCAACCACAAACCGCCCGGTAAATATGCTGCTGTTGATACTGTTCGTGAACCTCTTGTACTCGTCTTTTTGCGCCGGTTCAGGCGCATCGGGCGGAATATTCCTGCCCATCATCACCTGCGGCGCTCTTGCGGGCGACGCTTTTGGCAAGGCGCTCACTGAATTCGGGCTTGTCGGCGCTGAGTACCAGCTTAACTTCATGATACTCGGCATGGCGGCGATGTTTTCCGCCGTGATCAAGGCGCCGGTTACAGGTATAGTGCTGGTACTCGAAATGACGGCAAATTACAACCACCTGGCAAGCCTCGTGCTGGTCTCACTCTGCGCTTTTGTTACCGCTGAACTCATATCGTCCCGCCCCGTTTACGATGTCCTTTTGACCCGAATCCTGAGCGACGGCGTATCCCCGCGCATACACCAAGCCGACAACAAAAAAGGAGGCTAGTACCTTGTAACATCCATAATTAATGATATTGGCAATTACAAAGGGTACAAAGAATTCAACCCAGACGGCAAAAATTCCGCAGTATAGCCTTTCCGTGAGGACAGAGCACGGATTCAGGGTGGAACTGGACGCCGTACACGTCGTACTCGCGGTGCTTCACACCCATGATTTCACCGTCCTCGGAACGGGCGGTTACGGCAAGGACGGGCGGGATCGTAGACGCCTCCGCCGACAGGGAGTGGTAACGCGCCCCCTCAATCACGGCGGGAAGCCCTTCAAACAGCGGGAAGGCGGCGTCAATGGTAATCGAGGATGCCTTGCCGTGCATCAGATGCTTTGCGTAGGTTACCGTAGCCCCAAAGACTTCGCATATAGCCTGATGACCTAGGCAGACACCGAGCAAGGGTATGACAGGAGCGAACGCCGCTATGACCTGGGGGCAAACGCCGGAATCAGACGGCTTGCCGGGACCCGGAGACAGCACTATATGGCTCGGGCCGAGGGCGGCTATCTCATCAACGGTGATTTCATCATTCCGCACGACCCGGATTTCAGGATTCAACGCGCCGAGCAACTGGTATAGGTTGTACGAAAAACTGTCGTAGTTGTCTATCAGCAGTATCATAGTTTTCCCTCAGCCTCCTCCAATGCCCGCATTACCGCGGCAAGTTTGCTTTGACATTCCGCGTATTCTTTTTCCGGTCGGCTGTCCGCGACGATTCCCGCCCCGGAACGGACAAAGACCTTTCCGCCGCGTTTGTACGCCAGCCTTATCGCTATGCACGTATCCATGTTTCCCGATACGTCTAGGTAGCCTATCGCCCCTCCGTAGAGCCCCCGCTCCGCCGCGGACTGCCCTACTCCCTCCTCTTCCAACTCGCGTATTATCTCGCAGGCTCGAATCTTGGGCGCGCCGGACAGCGTACCGGCGGGGAGGACGGCTTCTATAGCGTCAAGCGCCCCTTTACCGGCGCGTATGCGGCCTTTCACCGTTGAACCTATGTGCATAACATGGGAAAAGCGTTCTATGGAGCGGTACTTCTCCACTTTTACCGAGTCGAATTCACATATCTTTCCCAAATCATTCCGCCCCAAATCGACAAGCATGGTATGCTCGGCAAGCTCCTTTTCATCGGCAAGCAGTTCCCGTTCAAGCGCGGCATCCTCTTCCTCCGTCCTGCCCCTAACCCTAGTTCCGGCAAGCGGAAACGTGAAAACCTCATCATCCTTCAATTTGACCAGCGTTTCAGGCGAAGCGCCGGCAATCTCTATGTCATCGCTCGAAAAATAGAACATATAAGGCGATGGGTTGAGTCCACGCAGTATGCGGTAGGTCTCGAACAGGCTGCCCTGCGCCTCCGCCTCGTACCGGTTGGAAAGCACTACCTGAAAAATATCGCCTTCGCGTATGTAGTGCATGGCGCATCTCACCATCTCGTGATAACGCTCCTCGCTGAATAAGGGGCGAAAGGGCGACAGTATGCGAAGCGGCGGTATAGAAGCGGGGCAACCCTGTGTTATTATATCCGACAGATGTTCCAAAACACCCATAGCGCGGCTATAGTTTTCTTCAAAGGCATCTGTTTTTACCGTGATGATGATGGTTATTTCGCCTTTCAGCCTGTCATAGGCCACTACCTTGTCGAATAGCATCAGGTCAAAGTCCTTGAACGAGTCCCGCCCTCCCCCGCTGGCGCGCCGCAGCACAGGCTCCGCGTATTTGATGTAGTCAAACGAAAAATAGCCCGCCAGCCCGCCCGAAAACGGAGGCAGACCGGGCAGCGCGGGGCCGCGGTTCTCTTCGAGTATGCCGGCGATAAGTTTGGCGGGATTAGCCGTCTCCAGCGTAACCGTCGCGCCGTTTTTGATACGCGCTACGCCGTCCACGCAGGTAATCTCCAACTTAGGGTCGTACCCAAGGAACGTGTACCGCCCCCAGCGCTCGGCATCTTCCAAACTCTCCAATATGAAGCACTGCTTACTCAAGTTTTTTAGCGCCTTGAACGTCTCCAGCGGCTCCCGCGCCGTTATAGGCAGGATCTTGACCACCGGAACCGTCCTATACTTTCCGGCAAGCTCCTTTAGCTCACCATAAGTTATACTGTTTATGTCCCGCATCTTATGTTTCTTTATATAGAAACACGCGGCAAATGTCAACCCGCTAATGCCCGCCAAAGAAATCATTCGCGTTCATTCGCGGACTCAATTCTCCGCAAGGCTGGCCGGCCCGCAAACTCCCAGCGCTGTTACATGGCTTGCTGGTAAGGGAAAGCTGTGGTAGTGTTGGCTATGGAGAGGGATGTACGGTGGAAACAACGCCTTCAGAACTACAAAAAGGCGCTTGAGGTTCTAAGAGGCGCTGTTGAGTTGTCGCGCCGGCGCGGACTCTCGGAGCTTGAAAAGCAGGGACTGATTCAGGGTTTTGAATTTACGTTTGAGCTTGCTTGGAATGTAATCAAAGATTATCTTGAGCAGCAGGGGATTATCGGCATAACCGGAAGCAGGGGCGCTATTAGGCGGGCGTTTGAGGAAGGCGTCATCACGGAGGGGCAGACGTGGCTCGATATGGTAGAGGCAAGAAACCTTTCCTCCCATTCGTACAACGGGGAGACAGCGGAAAAACTTGTGGAAGACATCGTAAACAAT
>JAIRMY010000120.1 GCA_031258335.1 Spirochaetaceae bacterium
AACACGGTTTTTTCCGGTTTGCAGGCTATAATAGACGTATTCGCCGAGGCGAAAAAGCCGCTGTTTTCCGGTGACGTAACCGGCGCCTTGAACGGAGGCTGCATGATAGCCTCCGGTTTTAACTACTACAAGGCGGGAATCGCCACGGCGGACATCGTTGCCGAGATTCTTGCCGGAGGTAAACCCGACGCCATACCGGTTAAATTCCTTTCCGGCCCTGACGAGACTGATTTTTTGCTCGATTTAGACGCGGCGAAGAATTGCGGCATCGTAATACAGGAAAAATACTTGGACGCGGCGAACAAGATTTTTGAAAATGGTACGCTGCGCGAAAAATAATGGGCGCTATGCGGTTTTGTATTTAATTCCCGCGTTCTGTTCCGGAACCTTTTTGTTAATGCTGTCTTTGTTTTGTTCCGGCTGTTACACGCTAAAACAGGGCGGCATCATGCTCAATTTTTTGAGCAGGGCCGTCCCGCTTGAAACACTGGCGGCGGGCGAGGACGAACAGGACAGAGATTTTGCCGAATTGGTCGCGGACATACGCCGTTTTGCCGTTACCGAACTGGGACTCCGCGAAACAAAGAATTACACGAAATACGTAGGTTTAGACCGTGATTTTTTGGCGGCTGTCGTCTCGGCTTCCGAGAAGGATTCTTTTAAGCGGCATGAATGGCGCTTTCCAATTGTTGGCAGCGTTCCGTACAAAGGTTTTTTTATCGTGCAAGACGCGAGGAAAGAGGCGGCAAAACTTGAAAAAAAGAATTTAGATGTCTGGATACGGGGGGTGGACGCATTCAGTACACTGGGTTGGTTCAAGGACCCGCTGTACTCGTTCATGCGGGATTATACGCCGTACCGTATGGCGGAACTTTTGATACACGAATTGGTTCACGCTACAATCTTTATAAAAGACAATATGCAGTTCAACGAAGAAATAGCGGAATTCATAGGCGGTGAAGGAGCGCGGCTGTACATAGAAGAACGTTACGGCGAGGACGGCGCGGAAATGAAAAGAATGGCGGATTCCGAAACTGACAACGCGGCTTACGTCGCGTTTATTCAGGAATTGATAGCCGAGCTTGATGTCGTTTACAAAAGCAATATTTCCCGCGAACAAAAACTTGAACAGAAAGAGATTATCATAGCTGCCGCGAAGGAACGTTTTGAAGCGGAGTACGAGAGCCGCTTCATTTCAGAAAACTATAGTAACTTTTCAAAAATCAATGTCAACAACGCTTATCTGGAACTGTACCGCCTCTACTATTCGGGCGACGGAAGGCTGCGGGAGTTGTACGATGAAACCGGCGGCAATATTCGCGCCTTTACCGCGGCTGCAAAGACCATAACAAGAAAGGGGGGCGACCCGCTGGAACAGTTACGCGCCGCGCTTAAAAGATGATACTGTATCGTACCGTCCTCCTCTAAAATTTACGCCCTAAATTTGGCCACACCCCAACGCCCGCCAGCCTCGACCTTGATACCCTGCTTGTCGCAAAATACAACCGCAAAACGTGAAAGCCCCGGAACTCGCAGGCAGGGTGTGTGTGTTTGTGTGTGAACCTTTCGCCTGTGAATTAGCGCCATTAAGGGGTGAAGGAATCGTTAGTTATTGACACACCCACATCAAGAATCGTTTTCTCATACAGCGGCAGTGAGCAGTGGATTTTGTAAGAGGCGCCGGCGAAGCGTAGACAGGGCCGTTAGGAGTCGTGCTTTTTGCTTTGCATTTTATTCATTTATTCCGAGAACCAACATCATTCCATTCTCAACTTTTTGCATCGTTTCTCACTTTACCTTTGATACTCGGTTGATAAATTTTTGCCTGTCTAATGCATAAAATTGAGCAACTATTATTACTGAATCTTCACTTAATTTTGATTCTTCATTATTTACAAAAACATTGCCTGGAGTATCCAGTAATCGTAAATTTGTGGTCAAAGGCAATACAACGATCGTCCTAATTCGACTCTCATTAAAAGCATCATCTTGTACTATGAGAACAGGCCGCCTGAAACCAGCTTCGCTTCCAAATGGAATTCCAAAATCCACCCACCATATTTTACCACGTATCATTTTTGGTTATTTTCCTCATGCTTTCAAGTCCCTCACCCTCAATTAATTCGAATTCTTTATAATAATCGTCAGTATACACTTCATTCAATTTTTCAGTGATTTTTTTGCGATTGTTCTTCTCCAAATATTCTAATAAAGCATTTAAATAGAGTTTACTTCGAGGAATACCCATATAATGGGCGGTTTCTTCCGCATCATAAAAGACCTGATCAGGTAAAGAAATTGCCGTTTTCATATTTTTCTGTATAACATTAGTATAACCATGTGTCTAGAGCAGTGAGCCGCCGCTAGGCGGCGTTGCGAGTCTCCCGAGAGCGGGCTGGGCGGCGGCAATGAGGAATGAGGAATGAGTGTCGAGAGGGAGCTTTGCGAGTCTGCCGGGGGATTCAACTTTATGGCGAGTGAATAGTGAGGGAAAAACTGCGGATATTTCCGTGTTATACCCTCATTATTCGCGTTCATTCGCGGACCCCATTTTCAATTCCCCGCTGGCGGGCTGGCGGGTTTGCTTTTTTGGGCAATTCTTCATATTATTAATTCATGGGAAAATGCGGGCGGCTGATTCTGATAGGTTCAACAGGGCGTAATTCCGGCAAGACTTTTCTTGCGGCGGAGCTTATCAGGCGTTTTAGTCCGGTTCCGGTAACGGCTCTAAAGGTTACCGGCATAGAGCGGCACGGCGGACCCTGTCCGCGAGGCGGGGAAGGCTGCGGGGTATGCGCGATAAGCGGCGATTTCTGCCTAGAACAGGAACTCTCAGCCCACGGCGCTAAGGATACCTCGGTTTTGCTTGCGGCTGGGGCTGAGAGAGTGTTCTGGCTTCGTTGCCTGAGATCAGCGCTTGCAAGCGGCTTCAACGCATTCCTAGAACGGGCGGGGGATGAGAGTATCATAATCTCCGAGTCGAACAGCCTTCGCGAAGTGGTTGAGCCCGCGGCCTTTATCATGATACACGATGCGGAAGGCGGAATCCCAAAACCTTCCGCCCAAAAAAACGCCGGAAAAGCCGATTTTACGTTGCAAAGCCCCGTTTCCGGGGACGATATAACATCACTGCTCGAAGCCCTGTCAAAAAAAGGCTTCCCCGCCGCCGTCATCTAAGCCCCGCCTATACTTTTTTCGCGTACACTTCGAATGTATCGCCCAATCTGAACAGTCGGCTCAAAAACAGAAGCGCGTTGTAAACAGGGCCGCCTCTAAGCCCGGAACAAAGCGGAAAACGTTCCGGGTGATGGCCGGTAATCACGATTTTTTTTACCGCAAAGCCGAAACGCCGCAAAACCTTTTCTACGCGGCGGGAATCCCAAACCGTCCAATGATCGGCGGGGCTTTTTTCCAAGAATTTTCCGAGTGAAAGCCGCCCGGAAATACCGGAACTGTTCGGCGTAGAAAAGGCGAATACGCCGCCTGTATTCAACAGTTCGTGTATTTTTTCCAGAACAGTTTTTACGTTTTCAAAATGTTCTATCACGTACCACAAAGTAACAGCGTCAAATTTTTGCGCATCCCATGGTGATGCGTCTTCGGGAAAAACGCACTGCGCCGCGTCTATGCGCAATTCACCGCGTACATGATTTACTGCGGCGGCGGATACGTCTATTCCGGCGCAGCGTTCAAAACCGGTGTCGCGGGCGGCGGCTAGAAAAGCGCCGTAGGCGCAGCCTATGTCCAAGAGACCGCCGCGCGAGCCGTCTTCCAGTAGTCCTTTGATTACGGCAAGGCGGCGGCGCGCCATGCCGGTAAGGTTAGGGAAGTCTTCCAGATATGTCTTGCCGTACTGTTTCTTATAGTTTTCAAAGAAATACGCTTCCGTGTACGCTATGCCGGGCGGGACGGCACGGCTCATATACAGAATTCCGCAGCGCGGACACAGCCGGTAAGTCTTGTCCCAAAAACGCTCGGCGGAAACGCCCACCTGCCCGCAAAGCGGGCAGGTGGTAAAGATCCTCGGCTCCAACCCGTTGATGTAGGCGGCAAGCGTTTGATGCTGCGGGGCATCAAGCCCGTAGCTCCTCGCAACCGCCGCGCAGCGTTCAGCGAGCCTTTCAAAGAAGACAGTGTTCAGCCGCCCCCTTGTAAACAAGAGCCGGGCAAGCCGCGCGGCGCCTTTTTTTCCGCGTCCGGCGGAAAAAAAGGCGGCGTTACGGGCAAGCGCCTCGTGCAAATGCCCGGGCGATACGAGGAGTACGGGAACCCCGGCATAGAGCGCCTCAAACGCGCAGAGCCCAAAATGAGTTATCACGAGGTCGTATTCTGTAAAATGTTCCCGCAGGTTTTTGACAAACGGTACGCAGTTAAAGGCTGCGCCGCCTGGCGCCTCCTTGTTCAACGCGCCGCTCACCAGCGTAACTTCGCTGAGGCCGGGAACAGACGCCGCCTGTGCCGCGAGAATGCCTAGCCCTGCCGCATCTTCGCCGCCGAAAGTTACAAGGATTTTGAGCAGGGTGCTTACGCCGGTCTTACCGCGCATCTCATCCTTACGTTTTGCCGGGAGGCAGAGCAGGTCAGGCCGGAGAGAGTTGGGCGGAGTTTGGGACGGCAGAGCGGGGAGCAGGTCTAGGAGGAGGTCAAAACGCCGTCTCTCCGGGCCGCCTTCATCTATGCCGATTACAGGACTCACGTCCAAAAACCGCTCTATTTCTTGCTTCGGCGTGCTGAAGCGGTCAAAAATAACGAGTCCCCAATCGCGCCGCAGTCTGCATTCGTCCCGTATCAGCGGGATCTCGTCAAGGTTTTCAATTGACTGGGAAAGAACCGCTTCCGCTTCGTCCAAATTCCTCCCTTCCCCCAGCCCTGGCAGGTACAGGGCGGCATCCCGACCGAGTCCGCGGAGTTCCCGTACCAGAAGCCCGCAGCGGACAAGATGCCCGCTCCCCCTCCCTCTCTCGAAACACGCGATTACAAGAACCGGTTTGCGCGGCATCATTCGGGGAAAAGCCGCCTGTACACTTCGATTATACGCTCGCCGCAAAAACGTTCTTTTACCGGAGATTTCACCGGAAATTCC
>JAIRMY010000159.1 GCA_031258335.1 Spirochaetaceae bacterium
CCCCGTGGAAATGTGGTCTTACCTTAAACGTAATTACCTGCCGGGCAGAACCGGTTCCCCTAAAATGTTTATGGGAACGCTGGTAATTCCCGACAATGCTTTTGACGGGCTTTCCACCGCGTTTACCGAAGCGCTTAGGCAAAAGTACGCCAAAAACGACAAGAAATTTTTTCAGTACATCATTGCGGCAGGAAGCGCTTATATTTTTTTGCGGGATACAGACGATATCGAGTCCGTGATTTTCTTAACCGACGGAACGGTGTCCGGTGAGTATACGGAATTCCGGCAGACTTGGCTTGTGAAAGATTTTGAAGATGCGGCGCGTTACCATGCACCTGAATTGGCCATAGACCGCGGGGTGGCAATGAGTTATGAGGAGTTAATCGACAAGATTGCACTAAACGAAACCTTTCGTGACACGTTAAAATATCAAATTCGCGCGTTAAAATGGTCGCAGTTCACCGCGTTCAAGATTAATTTTGGCTACCTGCCCGCCCATTATACAGTCCGTCTTAGCCCGTTGCGCTTTGTGGATGTGCCGAAGATTCGTACAATTACCACCTTTGGCGAAAAGGTTGTTCTGGCAAACAGTTCTTATGTGTTCACTACCTCTAAGGTCCGTATATGGGCTTATGAAAAAATCATAGAACTATTAGAAGTACGATTGCGTTGTTATAACGAACTGGCAAAGGGGTTTCCAGAAACCCCCGCCGGCGAAACAAGGGTGCTTTCTTTTCCGCCCTGGTATTCCGAAGTCATCACCGGTTATTGGGATATAGCCGGGCTTCCCCGTATCATAGCGGGAACTTTCTTTGGCCCGGCATCGGTACCAACGCAGGCGCGGAGCCGTCCCGCGGTTTTATCGTTAGTCCGCCCAGAGACGGAAGATGAACTATGGGGCTGGTATCTTTCTATCGGGGAGACGGCTTCCTCCGCAAAGGACTATACCGGTTTTTCGATTTTTGTCGACCCCCGGAAAAGCCACAGGGTTATCTATTCCCGCAACGGCAAAACGCCGGAAGAAAAAAAGCTGCAACTTGACTGTACCCTCTATATCAATCCCGGCGTGAATACGCCTGTTGAGTGGGATATCGTTGATCGTATGCTTAAACCGCTCATCAAGATGAATGATCAGGGCATACCGGCGCGGATTATTTTTGACGGGAACACATTTGAAATACGGCAGCATCCCGCACGGTACGGCAACGGGCTTATTTTCCGGGGCGGACTTTGATATGAAATGGGTATGACAGCGCCTGTCTCACTTATCAACAACAATCAACGACAGACGGCTTGACAAAAGGGATATTCCAGTCTAGTTTGTTAAAAATGGCGGCAAAAAAAGCGCGGCAGCGGGATTTTTTTGATTCTATTCAGGCGGTAACTGAAGCGTATCTGAGCCGCCGCCGAGAAATTCAGCGGATAAAACGAGAAAAACAGCAGGAAAAAAACCCTGTCGTTGACTGGATAGAGGCCTTTCTCTGGGCTGTTTCCGTTGTGTTGCTGATAAATCAGTATATTTTTCAGGCTTACCAGATTCCGTCCGGTTCTATGATAGATACTTTGCTCATAGGAGACCGGATTTTTGTAAACAAGCTGATTTACGGGCCGGAATTACTCCCCGGCATTGGAAAATTGAACAGCCCTGTCAAGCCGGCGCGAAACGACATCATCATATTCGAAAACCCCGCGTACAATTCCAGGGGGACTGCCTTTGACGTGGCGCAGCGTATAATCTATATGCTCACCATATCTTTTGTAGACATAGACCGCGACCAGTCCGGCAACCCCAAGGCGCATTTTCTGATAAAACGCGCCGTTGGCATGGGCGGCGATCATTTTTATTCGGTACGCGGCGATATGATGATACGTTTTAACGGCGAAGACCGTTTTGTTGACGAGGCGGAATACAACAGGCTTCGCGGCTGGAAGCATAACATTACCCGCATGGTGGACGAGTCTGATTATCCTGTTTTGGAGCTCGCCGGGGCCGCCGCCGCTTGGATAGACCTCGCGCTCAACCCCACTCCTGAAATGCTTGACGCGATAGGCTCTTACAACGAAATCCGTTACGGCGATGTCAATGCGTTTAACACGGCATGGCTTGAAACAAACTGCGCAGCCTTTCCCCACGAAGACCGTTACAGTGAACAGCTTGCCCGCAGGCTTCAAGGCTGGTATGTTCCCCAAAATTACATCCTGCCCCTGGGTGACAACCGTGATAATTCCCATGACGGGCGTTACTTTGGTTCCGTACGCACGGAAAAAATTTTAGGCAAGGGCGCTTTTATTTACTGGCCGCTTCGCCGTGTTAGAATTTTGAAATAGGGGCCGGAATGTTTAACAAATCACTTAAATATTCTTACGCCGACCAAAAAAATATAGCCGCCAAAAGACGCGGCATATTTTTTACTGTATTATCATTTTTTGTCATATACCTTTTGATAACAAACTTTTTCTTTTCTGTAATGGTACTAAAAAACATCTCAATGCTGCCTACCCTGAACTACGGCGACCGTTTAATATTTTCATCATTGGGCATAAAAAAAAATTTGCCGGATCTGCCGTTTTTTGACGAACTGCCGGCGAAGCGCGGCAGCATAGTTTTAATACGCAAAAGCGCGCTACGAAACGTCAGCGTGATAAAATTCGCCCTTGATAAACTTTTCAGATTCTTTACGGCAAACAACGCGGGTTTTCCCGGCGTGGCAAACGAAATATTTATCAAACGCATAATAGCGCTGCCCGGAGATACAATATCAATGAGCAACTTTGTGCTCCGCGTACAGCCCGCGGATGAAAAATATACATTTACCGAATTTGAACTATCGGACAAGATGTATAGAATAAACATTCCAAATGTACCGGCCCTTTGGGATGAAGCGATTCCATTCTCCGGAAATATGGAAAAAATCACGCTTGGCAGTGACGAATTTTTCGTGCTTTCCGATGACCGCGGCAATACAAACGATTCCCGTACATGGGGTCCTATACCCGCCGGTTTCATAAGCGGCACGGCGGTATTCCGTTACTGGCCGTTAAATAAAATAGGGTTTCCCTAAAGGCCGCCCGCACGGGGTGATGGGACTAATACTTAAAATCACTTCCACCTATGAATTCCCGCAGTATGCTTTCACCGGGGACAAACTGCGGCGGCAGCGCCGTAAAATTATCGAGAAGATATAAAAGCCGCTCCGCCTCGACGTACTCAGGATAGCCCGGCTTGATTTCACGCAAAAGCGGTTCCGCATAGCATTTCAGCACGGGGATCTCGTAATCAAACGCCGAGTTAAACAGGGCGCAGGCGCTGTTTTCAAACCGGAATACGTATTTTTCCGCGCCGCGCTCGACGCTTTCCCACATGGCCAGAGTGCGCCGCGCGCTCATCCCCCTGAATTGCCGGTCGCGGACTATGCGGCGCAAGAGCCGGTTGTCGGAAGAACTTACCCGGTTATGTCCGTCCAGCCCTATCTGTGAAAGCGCGGAAACATAGAGCTTGAATTTATTTTCGGCTTTGATCTGAGGGGTGAGCGCGTCGTTGAGTCCGTGTATGCCCTCGATTATAAGCACCTCGCGCCGTGCCCCCAGCCTGATCGTTCTGCCCTGAGCGCGTGTGCGGGTCTTGAAATCGTATACGGGCAGCGTAGCCTCTTTTCCGTCAAGGAGGTCAAGGAGTTGTTTGTTAAGGTAATCTACATCCAGCGCTTCAAGGCACTCCAAATCAGGCTGCCCGTTTTCGTCTTTTGGCGCTTTATCCGGATGGAGGTAGTAGTCGTCAAGGCTTATATTAATCGCCCTTATCCCCAGCACTTCGAGGTGCGTGGAAAGCTGTTTTGCCGTTGTTGTTTTGCCGGAACTCGAAGGCCCCGCCAAGAGGACAACTTTTATATCATCTCGGCGTTTATATATTTCATCGGCAATCGCCGAAAGTTTTTTTGCCTGAAACGCTTCATTGATTCTGATGAATTCTTTTACCCTTCCTTCTGCTATAATTCTATTAACATGACCCGCGGAATGGGCTCCCGTTATGCGTCCCCACTTCATATACTCTTTGTAAACCGAAAACGCCTTTGACACTTCAGGATTTTTTTCCGTAAACCCGCCGCCGTATTCCTTTGGAAAATCGAGAAAAAAACCTTCGCGGCATGGTATTATATCAAACAGAGAAACGAGTCCGGTGCGCGGAAGCAAGGGTCCGCCGTACAACGTTAAAAAATCGTTAAGCTGGTTTACCTTTACCGTATCCTTTCCACGCTGGCGCAACAGCAACGCCGTATCTTCCTGTCCGTTTTTTTCAAAGTAGGCGAGCGCTTCGCTGTAATTTAGGCTAAACGTCCGTATCTCTATGTCACGCTCTATGAGCCGCTGCATTTCCTCTTTCAGTCTGTCTGTTTCACGCTCTGAAACATTTGCGGCACAGGCAAACGTGTAACAGTACGAGCCGCCTAGTAGATGCCCGGCGTAGACTCCGCGTGAAGGAAGCGCTTCGCGCAACGCCGCCGCCACCAGAAAAGACAGCGTGCGTCTGTATATTTCTGATTTATGAGACACGGCGGCATTACCTCCGTTGGGGTTTTGACATTCGTAGTTTATGTCCATACCCCCAACAGCGCTTCTAACTCGTCTATCAGTTTTTCAAACACCGTGCAGGCGGCCTTGACCGGAGCACTCTCCGACATATCGACTCCTGCAAGTTTAAGGCTGTCTATAGGGAAACGCGAACCCCCGGATTTGAGGAATGCGAAATAATCATTGCGCTCGGCCTCCCCGCCGCACAAGACCCGCTCGGCAAGGGCAAGGGACGCGGATATCCCGGTAGAATACTTGTAGACGTAGAAAGCGTTGTAAAAATGAGGTATGCGCAACCCCTCAAGCCCGCTTTCCGCCTCCAATACCATCTCCGGGCCAAAGTATTTTTCAAGCAGAGCCCGGTACTCGGAGCGTAAGACATCAGCGGTAAGCGGCGTACCCCCCTCCTCCAGGTCGTGAGTCCGCTTCTCGTACTCGGCAAACATGGTCTGCCTATACTGCGTGGCCAAAATGTCGTCCGCCCTCTTGTTTACAATGTACAGTTTGAGCTCTTTCGTATCGGCGGTATCCCGCAGATGGCGGTACAACAGTTCCTCGTTAAACGTGCTGGCAACCTCGGCCTCAAAAATCGTATACCGGTAGTGTGTGAACGGATTGTTGCGGGCCGAATACCACGAATGCATGGAATGACCGCCCTCGTGCGCCAGAGTAAATATGTCGCGTACGGAGTCCTCTTTGTAGTTCATCAGTATGTACGGGTCGGCGGCATAGCTCCCGGCGGAAAAAGCGCCGCTCCGCTTCCCCTTGTTCTCGTAGCGGTCTGCCCAGCGCCCCAAAAGCCCGTTTCGGAGTGTGTCAACGTACTCGTCCCCCAGCGGGGAGAGCGCCTGTGCTACGATGTCAACCGCCTCGTTCCAGCTTGTTTTTTTGAACGCGCGCTCCGCGCCTGTAATGGGGGCGTATACGTCCCAATGACGGAGCGTATCGAGGTTCAACGCCCGTTTTCGCAGTTTGTAATAGCGGTGAAGCGGGGCAAGGTTTTCTGTTACCGTGTCTACGAGATTGTCGTAAACAGACTCGTCAACATTATCGGGAAACAGCGCCGCGGCCCGCGCCGAGCTAAACCTGCGAATTCTGGCGCGTATAACGTCCTTCTTGACCGAGCCGCCGTACAGAGCGGCAAGCGTCGTCTTATGCTCATCGAAACGTGAGTAAAACTGCCTGTAAGCCCGCTCCCTAAGCGTCCTGTCGGGGTTCTCCATGAACACAGACCATGTTGACTGTGAAAGCGGCAGAGTTCCCGCGGGGGTATCCAGCGTTCCAAAATCTATGTCAACATTGGTCAAC
>JAIRMY010000239.1 GCA_031258335.1 Spirochaetaceae bacterium
TGATTCGGATGCTTGCGCCCGCCTTGGGGCGGTACCGAGGCTATGGAACCCTCGATTATCTTTAGCAGGGCTTGCTGAACGCCTTCGCCTGAAACATCGCGTGTAATCGAGACATTTTCGCCTTTGCGCGAAATTTTATCGATTTCGTCTATGTACACTATGCCCCGCTCGGCGGCGGCTATGTTGCCCCCCGCGTTTTGAATCAGTTTGAGCAGTATATTTTCAACATCCTCGCCAACATAGCCCGCCTCCGTCAACGTTGTGGCGTCAACTATGGCAAACGGCACTTTGAGCTTGTGGGCAAGCGTCTTGGCAAGCAGTGTCTTGCCGGTACCCGTAGGCCCTATCAAGAGCACATTGGATTTTTCAATCTCTACTTCATCAGGATTGCCCGCGGGATTCGCTATACGTTTGTAGTGGTTGTAAACCGCCACGGACAACGCTTTTTTGGCGTCATCCTGCCCGATAACGAACAGATCAAGGTACTCCTTGATCTCTTTGGGGCGGGGAATGTCGCCTGTAAACTGGCTCGACAGGTCGCGTTCACCATCGTTAAGAATACGCCTGCATACCTCAACACATTCATCGCAGATATAAACATCTGAGGGCCCGGCTATCAAGCGCCGCGCCGTGTCCCCGCTCTTGCCGCAAAAGGAACAAGTACGTTCAGAATTACTTGAATTACGAAGTCTTGCCATGATCATCCCTCACTAAAATTTTATCGACAACCCCGTAGGCTACCGCGTCTTCCGCGGACATATAAAAATCACGCTCCATGTCGGAGGCGATTTGTTCCGGGGATTTGCCGGTATGTTTTGAAAAATAGTCTATCGTGATACGCTTAAGCCTGAGTATTTCTTTTGCCTGTATGCCTATGTCAAGCGCCTGCCCTTGAGCGCCGCCCCAGGGCTGGTGAATCAGAACACGCGCCGACGGCAAAACCATGCGTTTGCCCGCCGTTCCGCCGGTGAGAATCAATGCCCCCATGCTTGCCGCCTGACCCACGCAAATGGATTGGACATCGCATTTTACGTACTGCATCGTATCGTAAATCGCGAGCCCCGATGTAACAGAACCGCCGGGCGTGTTGATATAGAGGCTTATGTCCTTTTCCGTATCCTGACCATCGAGAAACAACAGTTGGGCGACTACAAGATCCGCCGTCAAATCGTTTATTTCACCGTCAAGGAACACGATACGGTCCTTGAGCAGGCGTGAATAAATATCGTAAGACCGTTCTCCCATCCCTGTTTGTTCTACAACGATGGGTACAAGGGTGTTCATTTTTTCATGCATAATTATAATCTAAGCAATTTCCTTGATAATATCCACTAAATCCACCTTTTTTCCTGGTATTATCGTGTTTTTTTCCAGTAGTATATCGACAAATTTTTTGTATTTAATCTCTTCGTCAAGGTAACTTTCACCGCCCATGTTGTTTATATACTCCTCTTTGGCCTCGTCAAAAGACTTTCCCTTGGCTTCCGCCATATTCGTATAGAATAAATCCCTGTCTTCCGGCAGCGCTTCTATATTCAAGTCGTCCATCAGCTTACTCGTTATTAAATGCGTCCTGAGTCTTCCGATGGATTTCTTTCTGCTTTCTTCGTCGGCAAGCCTTGGAACCAGTTCATACGCCCTTTCTTCTGTTACACGGTCGCCAAGCAATTGCTGTATCCGCATGGCAAATTCACGCTGTATCATGCTTTCCGGTATGGCCACGGGATTCTCCTCGGTTATCTTTTCCAAGATTTTTTGGATTTTTAAGTTCCTAAGATTTAACGCAAGAGACGCTTCAAGAGACTTTGCTATGCTTGCCTTTAGATCGTCTATCGTCTCGAAACTTTCATCGTAATCCTGCGCCAATTCATCATCATCGGGAATAGTCCTCTGTTTAAGCTCTTTCAGTGAAACACGAATCCTTCTTGTTTGGCTCGCCAAATCACCGTCTTCAAAATCACCGGGGTATGTTTTAACTATATCACGGGTTTCATCTTTTTTCATGCCGATAATTTCATCGTCAAACTTGAACGCATTATTCCCTGTTCCCAACGTAAAGGTAAAATCCTCGCGTTCCGTGTCTGGAATTTTCCCGCCGTCTTCCTCCAGTTCGTGGTAATCCACAGTAACGATATCGCCGTTTTCCGCCGAGTCATCGTCCTCCTTGTCCATAACGATGGCGTTTTTTTCACGAATCTCTTCCAGTCTGCGGTCTATATCCGCTTGGGTAACATCGGCCGTATCCACTTCGACCTCGAATCCTTCCCATTTTGTAACGTTGACAACGGGCCTGGCATCGTGTTTGACTGAAAAAACAAGATCGCTTGAAAGGTCAAGGACAGGCTCCCCCTCAACTTCGGGCATCGAATACTCAAGCGGGAGGGCTGCCTCCGGAAAATCATCGCTTTTTATCGCGTCTTCTACAGTTTTCCCTATGATGAGGTTAAGCACCTCTTGTTTAAGCGTCTTACCCATTTTACTCTCAAGGATGGAGACAGGCGCTTTCCCCTTGCGGAAGCCTTTGAGTTGTAGATCCTTGGCCAAATTATTGACAATTTCATTATACTTGGCACGTAAATCTTCGTTATTATATGTAAAAGTGAGCCTTACCGCCGAATTGTCAAGATATGTAATTTCCTGTGTTACCGCCACAATACCCTCTTACTTAAATTTATAAAATAAAGCGGGAAACGGGAGTCGGACCCGCGACATCCACCTTGGCAAGGTGGCGCTCTACCACTGAGCTATTCCCGCAATCAGTCATTAAATTTATACAGGATTAAAGAAAAACAGTCAAGAGAATCTTGCCTTCATAAGCGGTTTTTTGTAGCATGAAAGTAATGGAACTTACAGAGAACAATTCAACAGCGCCGGCGGAACAAGAGGTAGAAACCGTTCCGGCGGCGGCAGTTCAAAGCGGATTTCCTCCCGTCGATAAAATGTTTGAAGATTCAGGGCATACGGCCTTTGATGATCCTGCGTACTACAAGACCGTACTCGCGGACTGCGGGGATTTGGCGCAGAGGCTGCACGGCATTTTTCAAAAATACGCCACGACAAAAGACCCCAAGGATAAAGCCATATTTCGCCAGCAGATGATCAGTGTTTATTGGGAATTTCTGGGTAAAAACGCTCAAGGCGTGGTGAGAAAGCTCCCTGACCCAAAGAAATACCTGCTGCGTTTCGGTTTACTGCACCCGAATCTGCTGAATGACGAGGCTAAGGCTTTCCTTTCAAAGATTCCGGTGGAAAATACACTGGCGCAGTCTATCTACTACCTTGACGAATGGATGAAATTGATAGGCATGGGGAAGGTTAAGTGCTCCACTACAGACGAGGTGAGGCCGGGCGGAGGGCACGGGAATATGAACGCCCACCTGCAATCCCTCCAGGACAAGACGCAGGGCAAGATCGAAGGTTCTCAGGGTCTGCTCCGTTCCAAGAACGCGGAGCGCGTCGAATTTGAAAATAAACTTACCGTATTGGTAAAACGCCTTACCACTCATACGCATTATGAAATATTTCCGGAAATCTTTGACAGGTACAGCGAGGAACAAAAACATACATTCATCGAAATTCAGGACACGATAAAGGCTCTTTCAAGGATAGACCGCGAAACCGCGATTTACATGAAAGACCTTGAGCAGAGCTGCGAGGACCTCCAAACGATTAACGGGAAACTCGAAGAGGCGGGCGCCGCCGCCGCCGGTTCTGTAGACTTGAAGGCGATAGACACGGAATTCGCTTCAATACGGCAGATGGCAAAGATGACGGTGGGGCGGCAGGGCAACGCCTTTCCGGTTCTAACCAGTGAATTTTTCCGCGCTTCGGCTAACGGCGTGGGTACTAGGGAGAATATAATCAAACTGCTCTCATGGATAGAGAGCATAGACGCCGAGGTTTTTATCCGCTATTACAAGAACAAACCAAGCCGTATCGTGCCTTATGTCATACTTTTGCCCACCTATGGCGACTTTGGAATCTGCTGGGAGCCTTTTGAAAAGGCGAACCGCGCCACAAGCCGGGGGCGCATAGCCATCCCCATGTACCCCAAAAACCCGACTCTTGCCGTGCTGTCGGCGGTAGGCGATATGCGCTGGCAAGCAGCCAAGGAAAAGTCCTCGTTTTACTGGATGGAGGAGGGGCTTACCGGCAACTACTACCAGTGGTTTCAGGCGCAAAAACTCAAAGGCGATGTCAAATCCTACTTTGTCCAGGATTATATAATTTGGATGACCAAGGAAAGCGAAGGTACGCAAAAACTTGACAAGGATGTACGCGGAACTTTTTGGCGCTATATGCCGTTTACCCAGGCTGTAAAAGAAAGGCTAAAAGACCGCAGCCTTATATACCAGGAATTGTACCAGCGCGACAAAAACCGCGCCGCCTCAGACCTGTAAACGCCGAGCCGCCACGAGGAGCAGCGCTATATCCCCCTGCCGGATGCCGGGTATGCGGGCGGCCTGCCCCACGGTAAGCGGGCGGATTTGGCGCAGCTTTTCCCTAGCCTCGGCTGAAAGCCCATTCAGCGCCCGGTAATCCAGCGCCGGATCCAGCCTTACCGCGTCCATCTTCGCGGCGCGGGATGCGAAACGCTTTTCCTTTTCGATGTACCCCGCGTATTTTACGTCCAAGACCACCCTTTCCAGCCATTCTACCGGGTAGTTTTCAAGTTCAGGGACGAAACTGAGCGCATAATCAAGCCCTATGCCCGGATGTTTCAGCGCGTCTTCAACGCTTTCTCCGCGGTCCGTACCGGCGGCGAGGAGGCTGCGTATGGTTTCCAACGCGCTTATCTTACGCTGAAAGCGTTCCCAGCGTTCCCCGTCCACGAGGCCGAGTTCATGGGCGCGGGGAGATAGGCGGCTGTCCGCCGTGTCGTGCCGCAGCGCGAGGCGGTGTTCGGCGCGGCTGGTAAACATCCTGTACGGCTCCTTCGTTCCGAGCGTGGTGAGGTCGTCTATGAGTACGCCTATGTACGCCTCGCCGCGTCCAAGCACGAGAGGCTCTCCTCCGCGCAGTTTTTGCGCGGCGTTTATTCCGGCGATGATACCCTGCGCCGCGGCTTCCTCGTAACCTGAACTGCCGTTTGTCTGCCCGGCGGAAAAGAAACCCGAAAGCCGCTTCGATTCGAGAGTAGGGTAGAGGTCGAGCGGGTAGAGGTAATCGTATTCGACGGCGTAAGCCGGGCGTACTATGCGAGCCTTTTCCAAACCGCGTATCGTGTGTATGTACGCCTTCTGCGTGTCTTCGGGCATGGAACTTGAAAGCCCGTTCAGGTACATCTCGTTTGTGTACTCACCCTCAGGCTCTATGAACAGGTGATGGCTGGAGCGGTCAGGGAAGCGCATCACCTTGTCCTCGATAGACGGGCAGTAGCGCGGGCCCGTGCCGTGTATCTTGCCGCTGTAGAGCGGGGAGCGGTGTATGTTATCTCTGATGATGCGGTGAGTTTCTTCGTTGGTGGAGGTGAGCCAGCAGGGGATGGTCGGGCGGGCTTCCACGGTTCCGGCGCGGGAATCGAATGAAAAAGGGGAGGGTGCGTCTCCGTCCTGACGAGCCAGACGTGAAAAATCCACCGAATCGGCGGCGATGCGGGCGGGAGTGCCGGTTTTAAGCCGTCCGAGCGGGAAACCGCGCCGCCTGAGCGCGCTTCCAAGCCCTATGGCGGCCGCCTCGCCGAGCCTTCCTTCCTCCGCGTCATACTCTCCTATGAAGATCCTGCCTTCAAGGAAGGTTCCGGCGGCAAGAATCACCGTTTTGGCGGAAATCTCATGCCCGCGGGCCGTTACAACGCCGCGGACTTCCCTGTCCGCCTCGTCCGTCAAGAGGTCTACGACGGTGTCCATGAACACCTCCAGCCCGCTCATGTCTTCTACGGAACGGCGCGCCAGAGCCTGGTAGAGCGCCTTGTCCGACTGGGCGCGGGGCGCCTGCACCGCGGGTCCGCGGGAACGGTTCAGCACCCGGTACTGTATCATGCTTTTGTATATGAGCCGCCCCATCTCGCCGCCGAGCGCGTCAACTTCGCGGACTAGGTTGCCTTTCGCAAGCCCGCCCACCGCCGGATTACAAGAGAGAGCGCCTATCCTGTCAGGGTTCTGGGTTATCATCAGCACGGAACAGCCAAGCCTTGCCGCCGCGAGCGCCGCTTCTATACCCGCGTGCCCGCCGCCTATAACAACGCAGTCGTAGTCCATCAGGCTTTGGGGGGGTTGCGGCGTACAAATGATTTAAGTTTTTTAAATGTTTCTTCGGAAAGAACGTGTTCCATTTTGCAGGCGTCCGTTTCGGCGTTTTCCTCGCTGACGCCCAGTTTTTCCTGTAGGAAAGCCTTGATCAGGACGTGCCGCGCCCGTATCTCGCCGGCAAGTTCCCGCCCCTTTTCAGTCAGCGATACGCTGCCGTACCGCTCGTGCATCACGAGGCCCTTTTCCTCCAGCAGCCTGAGTCCCGTAAGCACGGACGGCTTTGAGAAACCGAGCCTTTTGGCAATATCGGTAACACGCACCCGCCCCTCATCCGAGAGAAAGCTGACCATTTCAAGATAATCTTCCTGCGACTGTGTCATTTACTTTAACTCTAGCACCAATAGCCCGCCCGCGTCAAGATGCCGCAGACATGGGAAATCGAGACCTTCACAGTAACGCGAAAAATCGTTACCTTGACATGTATGCGGTGTGTGCTTGAAAAAATAAAAAAAGTATGAGAGCATACACTCACTGCCAAATGGCGGTAACGGTAAATTTTTTACGGAAAACATCTTTAAGTTTAAGGGTAAACACCCCAATTACCCACAGAATGGAGTATTTATGAAGCTAAAGTTTCGTCTTAGTCTAATTGTCATTGTTATTGTCGCCGTAGTTGTCGCTACTGTTTCTATAGTCTTACTTTCCAGAGCGCGGGATATGCAGACCAGAACCGCGGAGAGTGAAATTACCAATCTTACAGGCGTCGCGTCAAAGAATCTGCAAATTAGTTTTGCGAGGTATTTGAACGCGATTTATGCGATTTCCTACGTGATGTCCGATTATAAAGATGTCGAAGCCGCATTGCGCAGAAAGCTGTTCGATCAGAATATGATGGCGGTTGTCGAAGGTTACGAGGAACTTGTAGGAATGTACACCGTTTGGATGCCCGGCACCATAGACAATGACCCGGAACCATACGATACATTCCTTACCCAGCGGTACACCCGCAACGTTGAAAAATACAAACTGCGTAACGAACCGGGACAGGACTTGACCACAATCTACGCGACAATGACGGATGTGCCTACAGTGTCCAATGTTTTACCCGGAAAATTCTTGGGTAAAGATGTTTTTTTAATACGAATAACGGTTCCCGTAATGGATAAAGAAAAAAGATTGATCGGCGTAGTGGCAGCGAACATTGCTCTTGCCAATGCGGAAGATCTTATAAAAGAAGCCGCTACGTTTAAAAATGCGGGTTATACTAACGCACGTGAAATTCTGTACACGTCGGATGGTTCCATAGCGGCGCACTATGATGAGTCCATGATAGGCAAAAAGATCACCGATCCGGAATCAGTGAGAATACTTGGACAAAAAGCGGTTGACGATACACTGCAAACGCTGCGTACAGGTGAGCCTAACATAGGGCAAAACAGCGGGCGTTTCTTTGCCTCGTACCCGTTCCGTATCGGAAGCTCAAAAGAGACTTTGACGGTGCTTTCTTCCGTGCCGAGCGCCGAAGTGTTTTCCGATATAACGGATATGACCAGATTTACAATCATCCTCACGGCGGTTATGATAGTGGCGGCAGCGGTTATCATCTGGTTTGTATCGGGCAGTATAGTCAGCCGTATTGTGGTCGTCGGTCTCCGGATGAAAGACATAGCCCAGGGCGAGGGCGACCTTACCAGCCGAATCACGATAAACGCCAATGATGAAATCGGAGAAATGGGCGGCTATTTCAATCAGACCATGGAGAAAATACAGAATTTGGTCAAAGCGATCAAGAATCAGACGGTAACACTTTCAGATATAGGCGCCGAACTCGCTTCCAACATGACGGAGACGGCGGCGGCGATAAACGAATTCACGTCTAACATTCAGAGCCTCAAAGGGCGGGTGGTAAACCAGGCCGCTTCCGTTACCGAAACCAACGCCACCATGGAACAGATAACGCTGAATCTGGACAAACTCAACGGCCTTGTTGAAAAACAGACAGCCAATGTTTCCCAGTCGTCAAGCGCGGTTGAGCAGATGCTGGCAAACATACAGTCGGTAACGCAGACCCTGATTAAAAACGGCTCAAACGTAAAAGAGTTGGCGGATGCCTCAGAAATAGGCCGCAACGGCCTGCAAGATGTAGCGGCGGACATACAGCAGATTGCCCGCGAATCCGAGGGACTCCTTGAAATCAACGCCGTGATGGAAAACATAGCGAGCCAGACTAACCTGTTGTCTATGAACGCCGCGATTGAAGCGGCCCACGCGGGAGAAGCGGGTAAGGGTTTCGCCGTTGTCGCCGATGAAATCCGCAAACTTGCCGAGTCCTCAGGCGAACAGTCCAAGACTATATCTTCTGTGCTGAAAAAAATTAAAGACAGCATAGACAAAATCACCCGTTCAACCGACGCGGTTCTGAATAAATTCGAGGCGATAGACAGCGGCGTGAAGACCGTCTCCGATCAGGAAGAAAACATCCGTAACGCGATGGAGGAACAAAACGCGGGAAGCCAGCAGATACTCGAAGCGATAAGCCGGTTGAACGAGGTTACGCAGCTCGTCAAGTCAAGCTCCAAAGAGATGCTGGACGGCAGCCGCGAGGTTATCAACGAGAGTAAAAATTTGGGAAATGTAACGCAGGAACTCGAAAACGGCATGAACGAGATGGCTACAGGCGCCGAACAGATAAACACGGCGGTAAACCGTGTAAATGAAATCAGCGCGGAAAACAAGACCAATATCGATGTGCTCGTGGGCGAGGTTGGCAAATTCAAAGTAGAGTAGGAGGAAAACTATGGAACTAAAAGGTTCAAAAACAGAGGCGAATCTCAAGGCGGCCTTTGCCGGGGAATCGCAGGCGCGGAACAAGTACACTTACTATGCGTCCAAAGCGGCGAAAGAAGGGTACGAGCAGATTGCGGCGATTTTTCTGGAGAGCGCCGAGAACGAAAAGGAACACGCAAAAATGTGGTTCAAGGCGCTTCACAATGATGATGTGCCGGACACGCTTACAAACCTCAACGATGCGGCGGACGGCGAAAACTACGAATGGACGGATATGTACGCGGCTTTTGCCAAAACCGCCCGTGAGGAAGGCTTCACAAA
>JAIRMY010000246.1 GCA_031258335.1 Spirochaetaceae bacterium
GAACCTGGCGCTACATCTACTACCGTAACGGCGAAAGGTTCATCGACTATTCAAACGCCCGCCGGGAGTACACAAGAGACGGAAACGCGGTAAACGTCGCCGTCGTGAAATAGCCTCCCACATCATTCCCCGTACCGTTCCGAGCGCTTTTCGCCAAGCGGCGCCATGGGGAACGGCAACACGCCGTCTATCGTTTTTCGTTCCGTAAGCGCCATGATAAGGCGGTCAAGGCCGAGCGCCACACCCGAACAGCGCGGAAAAGGCGACTCTCCGCCTTCCGCCGTTTTTCGCGGTAAAAATATTTTCCAGTAATCGCCGTCAACCTCATGCGGCACGGCGGCGGAGCGGTTTTTTACCTCCTGTTCCGACAAAAAAAAATTCCGCGCCGCGTCCGCGTCCGTTTCTTCTGAATAGCAGTTTGCCAGTTCAATGCCGCGTACGTACAACTCCCAGCGCTGTCTGGTTACGGAAACCCCGTCATCCCCTGTGTTCAACTTGGCAAGACAGGGGACGGCGGCGGGGTAATCAAGCAGGGCGAGCGGTCTTTCCCTAGGCAGGCGGGGTTCTACCGCGTGAATGAATACAAGGTTGTAAATATCGCCGGCGCTTGCGCCGTCCGGCGGGTCAAGTCCAAGCCCCCGCGCCTTGCCGGGCAGCGTACCGTCTTTCAGCGCTTCCGTCAGGCTGAAACCAGCGAGCCGCGTGAAAGCCTCGTCCATAGTCCAGCGTACAAAAGGAGGCGCAAGCGCGCTTCCGCCGTGCGAGGCGAGCGCCTCGAACAAATCCTCAGTGTTTCCAAGCGAATCCGTGTAATCGGCGTCCATCGTGTAGTATTCAAGCATAGTGAATTCAGGGCTGTGGGACGACCCCCACGATTCACAGTTCCTAAAACATTTACAAATCTGGTACATATCCGTCCTGTGCTCCGCAATCAGTTTTTTCATCCAGATTTCCGGCGAAGGCACGAGCCAATAATCCCGCGCCGCCTGCCGCGTACTGTTAGCCGCCGGCAACTGTGTCGTCTTAAAAACCTCAAGGCAGGACTCCGGTATCAAATCCGGCGCGAGCAACGGCGTATCAACTTCAAGATAACCACGGCCGTCAAAAAAACGCCTTACGCCTTGTATTATCGCGGCGCGTTTGCGTAGCATTTCTAAATCCATACCGCAATCTATCACAAAAATACTTTTGTGGACACCCGTTTTCTGTAGGCGTTATTTTTCCCATAGCCCGCACTGTTTAATCTATGGTATTTTGTGGTAAAGTATACGGGAAATGCTATCCGAGGGAGTAAAATGAACAGGCGGCGGGGTACAGTTTATACGTTTGTACAGGGCGCTATACGGGTAGCGATGGTATTTCTCGCGCTTGTATGCGTGATAACGGCAAGACTCGTTTACAATACGACGGCGGGAGAACTTACCAGACGCGCGGTAAAACAGGGGCGCGAAAACGCCCTGAATACCGCGGCAAGGTTGGAGGCTTCGTTTCGGTCGGCGTATGCCGATGCTCTGACCCTGCTTGAGTTGAACCGCGCCGGCGGGCGGCAGACCATCTTGTCCGGGCAGGCCGCTCTTTTTTTTGAACAGCGCCCTGAATTTGTCGCGCTTGTTTCGGATGCCGGAACGCGACTTGTAAATGAAACTTTCTTTAGCAAACATGGTTTAAGCGAAACGGCGAGCGAAACGGCGATAGATCACTATCTGGAAGCCGAGAAAGAACTTTTGGAACGGACGATCGCGGGAGAGGGCGGCGTGGCCATGCTGCCGGCAAACGCTTCGCCCTACTTCGGCGCGCCGGTTCTTGCGCTGTTTTTCAAGGCGCCGGAACCAAATACTTCCGGCGCGGCGGTGTTTACCGCGTTTTTTTCCGCCGACGGTTTTTCGAGACTGCTGGGGGATGGTGCGGATACAACATTTCTTGTGAACATACGCGATGATGTTTTACTGCATACGGACAATGACATTACAGTAAGCGGCAGGAATTACTGGCAGGATCCGTTCGTCCGCATCATGCGCGCGAGCGGCGAGGTGGGCATGGATACCGTTTTTGAGTCCGCCGATGGAAAGCGTTATTTGGGCGCTTTCCAAAAACTTTCGATAGCGGGAACCGTGGTACTTTGCGAGACGGATAAAACCGCCGTTCTTGACGCTTTGCAGCGGGCGGCGTGGAAATCTCTTGTTGTATACGGAGCGGCGCTTGCCATCCTTGTAATTTTCTTCGTCGTCCTCTCCGTCTTAATGAAACGTTACGCTTCAAAAACGGTTGTTGAACAGGAAAACAGCATTTTTGAGCGTATCCGCATGAGAAGTTTATTTCGCATCCTGCCTGACAGCCGGAAAGATGACGCAGCGCTGAATAAAATCCCGCTTGACGGGGAGAACAGAGACGTTACCATCGTTTACGCGGCGCTTGGAAACTCCGGCAAGATACCCTCCCCGCAAAAGATACTGGAAACATTGAATAACACGCTGTCACTGGCTGTTGATAGTTTTACAAAGACGGGTGGAGCGGCGGACACGACCGGCGAAGACGGTTTAACCGGCGTTTGGGGCGAGCCATTTTCGGAAAACGGCGCCGAAATGGATGCGGTGAACGCCGTACGCGGGGCATTGTTGCTTCGCGCCGCTTTTATCAACCACTGCCCCGAGGATTCTTCCTCGCCGCCTGAGTCTGTACCGGTATGCTGCGGAATCAATTCCGGCGCGGCTCTTGCCGGGCGGGTCGGGGTTGGAGAATACGCCGCGTACAGGTACATAGGCGGCGCGGTCAAACGCGCCCGGCAGATAGCGGCGCTGAACAAACATTTTGGCACGGATATACTGATCAGCGAGTCGACGATGAAACTTGCCGGAAAATACTTTATAACCGAAGAAATGCCGCCGCTAAAAACGCTGAAAAAAAAGAGCCGCCTCTTTGCCGTGATAAACGTTAGAGTTACAAAAAGCGGCGTGGATCAGCCCAAACCGGCAAATATCAGCGAACTCCGCCAGATGCTGCGCGGGGTTTTGTAACGCGCATCTCTCCGCTCATATAATTTGACATATCCTTGATTTTTGTTATAATAATCTTATGTTGACCCCAAAAGAGTATATGGCTGATTGGCCGGATTTGCCTTTTCGCAATTTTATAGCATTCCTTGATTGGTGCGAGCGGGAACACGGAGATGATAACGCGATTTTTTACCGGGACGGACAGGAAAAAGATTTTACAGTTTGGACCTTTGCGCGTTTTGCGGCGGAATGTAAGCGTACTGCGCGAGGGCTCTTGAAGCGGGGACTCGTCAAAGGCGACAGGGTCGTTCTGTGGTCGGAAAACCGTCCTGAGTGGATGGCGGTCTGGCTCGGCGCGGCTGTCGCCGGCTGCGTGATAGTGCCGGTGGACTTTCTTGTCAGCGAAGAGGAATGCCTAAATATAGTAAAGACTACGGGAGCGAGGGCTTTTTTCTTTTCGGAACGCAAGGCGGATTTTGCCGCCGGGCTGGCCTCGAAAGGGTTTTCTCTGGATGTTCTCGTTCAGATAACCGGCGAAAACGGCTTCTCCGTGTTTGGCGCGGATGCCGCCGCCCAGCCACTGCCGGCGGAAACCGCGGTTGATGAACAGGATCCGGTATCTATAGTGTTTACTTCCGGGACAACAGGGCTGGCCAAAGGCGTAACGCTTAGCCACAAGGGAATAATCGCCAATGTCAGCGCGGCTGTGCGTATGCTGCGCCCTATACCGGAAGATATTTTTATCAATGTGCTGCCCCTCCATCACACGTATCCTACAACCTGTTCGTTTTGGGCGCCTTTTTCACTCGGCCTTCCCACGATTATCGTCTCAAGGCTGGTGGGGCAGGTTGTGATAGACGACATTAGGGATGCCGGCGGGACCTTCCTGATTGCCGTCCCGTTGCTCTACGACAAGGTGATGGCGGCCATAGACGGGAAGTATCAAAAAACTCACTTCCTGGTGAGGGCCGTCCTTGATATACTGCGTAAGATAGCCCTTGCGGAGGCAAAAAAGGGTAATCCCAATTTTGGCAGGAAAGTTTTCCGTTTCATCCGTAAAAAGGCGGGGCTTGCTTCTATAAACATCATGGTTGCGGGCGGCGGCGCTTTGAACCCGAAAACCGCCGATTTCTTTGATTCATTTGGATTTAACATAGTCCACGGATACGGGATGAGTGAGAACAGCCCGCTTATCAGCGTCAGTACGCCTTGGCACAAGCGGAACGAGTCCGTAGGTCTTCCGGTAAAGTACACGGATGTCAAGATAGTTGACCAGAATGACGATACCCGTGAGCTGAGTCAAGGCGAACACGGAGAAATCGTCTTCAAGTCCCCGTCGTTGATGCTCGGCTACTACAAGAACCCCGAAGCGACGGCGGAAATGTTTACCAAGGACGGCTACCTTAAATCGGGAGACCTTGGGTACATAGATAAGGACGGGTTTATCTTTATAAACGGCAGGAAAAAGAATCTCATCGTCTCCAGCGGCGGCAAAAACATCTACCCTGAAGAAATCGAAAACCTGTTTAACGGTTCGCGGGTTGTAGGCGAAATCCTTGTGCTTGGCAGGCGTGAAAGAGGCGGCGAGATAATTTTTGCCGTAGTCGTGCCGAACCGCGAAACGCTGGCCGAAGATCATCCCGGCAAGACGCTTGCCTCCGATTTTATCCGCGGACTGGTAAAAACCGAAATCGAAAATGTAAACCGTCTGCTGCCGGCCTTCAAAAAAATCAGTAACTTTACGTTGCGGGATACGGAGTTCGAGAAAAACGCCCAGAAAAAAATACGCCGCTTCCTGTACAAGGATTACGAGGATCCGGAAAAAACGCCGACATAAGTAGCCGTCGGCAGGCGACTTCACTATTAACTATTCACTACGCTGGCGGGCGCTGGCGGGTTTTACTTCGAATAGGATTTGGCCGTATTCAACCATATCGCCATTGGATGCTTTTACGGCGGTAATCTCGCAGTCGAACTCGGCTTCCAGTTTGTTCATCATCTTCATCGCTTCGAGTACGCAGAGTATCTGCCCGGCTTTCACCGTTGAACCGGCTTTGACAAAAGGAGGCGCATCCGGTTCGGAGGAAGCGTAGAACACCCCGACTATGGGGCTCCTGATACAAACGCCATCCCCTTCACCGTCCGCCGCGCCTGAGCCTTCATTTTGAGCCGTATTATCTGCGGGGATAACGAGGTGCGCCGACGGCGGAGCGGAGGCTGCCGCCGTCCGGTGGACGGCGGCAGCCTTTCTAAGAACGAGGCGCGTTTGGCCGTCATGGAAATCAAGCTCCGACATAGAAGCCGCATTAAATTTATCTATCAGCGTAAGAATTAACTTTTCGTCCATAAAAATCACTATCCCCCAAAAAATCTTAATCTCCAAAATTTATCACGTACGGCGCAAAACAGGTATTGCTCCGCCGCGCTCAGCCGGCTTCACCGTCTGCATCGGCTGCCAAAACCATATAGCGCTGCCATGCCAAAAGCTCGTCATGCAGGGCGTGATTCACCCCTTCAACATCGGCCATCACGCGGAAGACCGGCTCAGTACCGGAGCCGCGCATCCATAAGGCGGCGCGGTCGGCGCCGTTTTCGCTTTGAAAGACGATGCGCAGCCCCCCACGTCCCGCTTCTCCAAAATTTTCATCTCCGCGTCTTTCCTCACTGCCGTTGTAGATATACGCCCGCCAACTAGAGATGCCCCATTTGGAGCGAAGGCGTTTTTTTTGCCTTTCCCATTCCCCCATGAATACTCTCTGGTAACGTTCCTTGAGTGCCGCGTGATCGGCGCTCCGTATACAGAGGCGGGCATCTTCGGAATAAGCGCTCGTTGTGGTAAACGTCGGCAGGCTTGCGATTATATCCGACAGGGTAAAATCGTCTGAGTATGGTTTTCCGCTACAGGCGCGCCACGACTCAAAGAATCCCTTTTTCCCCGCCCGTGAGCGTATACAGAGCAGTTTCAACAGCGCCGTAACGGTTTGAAGCGGGTCGCGTACAGAGGAGGGGTGGACTATGCATCCTCCCGCCGCCCCCTCCCCCATAATAGGCGCGGTCCAGCCTTCGGCACGAAGCCGCCGCCCGAGGCGGACAACGTTAGCCTCGCCGGTTTCGGCTCGAAAGACCCTCGCGCCAAAGGCGCGGGCTATGCTGTCTATACGCATAGATGTCGCGTCATTCACCGCTACGGCGGTTTTCCGCAGCCCGCCGGTTTCATCGGTGTACGGAGCGCCTGTCCATGCAAGCCGGCAAAGCTCGGCAAGGCAGGCAAGGGCGAGCAGTTCCTGAGCCTCCAGCGGGCGGACGAGGTTTAAGTTTTCGTCAAAAAACACGATGTTCCCGCGGTCGCCATCGCAATCCGGCACATAGCCGAGGGAAAAATCCTTGTCCGCCCGCCTGAGTTCGCTTAAAAAATCGCTGCAGGGCATCAACGCATCGCCTTCAGGCACTATTTTGTGCGTTATTTCTCCGGCTCTGCCGTTGATTGCGCGGAATTTCAGCCCAAAGTTATTGAAAAAGCCCTTGTCTATGCTCAACGCGCGGGCCGAACCGTTAAA
>JAIRMY010000029.1 GCA_031258335.1 Spirochaetaceae bacterium
CGCGCCTCCTGTTCGAGATGACCTCGCGTTACGGCACCCCCTACTTTCAGAATTTTGTAAACTCAGACCTCGACCCGGGCGATGTACGCTCCATGTGCTGCCGCCTTCAACTGGACAAACGGGAACTGCGTAAACGCGGCGGCGGTCTCTTCGGCTCGGACGAGCTCACAGGCTCCATAGGCGTTGTTACGATAAACCTCCCGCGTATAGGCTATCTTTCAAAAACCGAAGGGGAATTCTTTGACAGGCTGCTTGCCTTGATGAAACTTGCCAAGGAATCACTCGTGATAAAGCGAAAACTGGTGAACCGCCTCTTGGAATCGGGGCTTTTCCCGTACACAAAACGCTACCTTGGCACACTGAACAACCATTTTAACACGATAGGGCTTGTCGGAATGAACGAATGCCTGCTGAATTTCCTTGGCAGGGATCTTACCATCGCAACGGATAAGGGACGCGCCTTCGCGCTCAAAGTCCTTGAATTCATGCGCGGCAAACTCGCTGACTTTCAGGAGGAGACGGGCGACCTCTTTAACCTCGAGGCAACGCCCGCCGAGTCCGCCTCGTACCGGCTTGCCAAACACGATAAAGAACATTACCCCGCCATCATCACCGCGGGCGAAGATGAACCCTACTACACGAATTCTACACAACTCCCCGTAACGCAGACCGAAGATATCTTTGACGCGCTTGATTTACAGGAAAAACTCCAGAGCGCCTACACAGGCGGTACGGTTTTTCACGCCTTTTTGGGCGAGGCCGTAGACGACTGGCGCGTCTGCCGCGACATGGTAAGGGGTATAGCCCAAAACTACAGAATACCCTACTTTACCATATCGCCGACCTTTTCCGTCTGCCCCGTACACGGCTACCTCAAGGGTGAGCATTTTACCTGCCCCAAATGCAAACAGGAACGCGAAGACGCGTTGCGCGGCCGTATCGCCGAACTTGAAACGGAACGGGAAGCCGCTCTAAAGGCCGGCTGAAGGAAGGAGAAGTGAAGAATGAGCAGTGGGGGGTGGGCAGATGATTAGGCAAAAGTGTGAAAAACGGCGATAGCCGTGTATTTATCAGATAGATAAAAAATATTGGTAATAGTCGAAACAAGACTTGACTATATATAGTGGCACAATATATAGTGTCTATAAGGTGGAAAATCGGCAAATAATGTGCATATATTGTGGTTGCCATATGCCGTCCAGTCTATTTGCGACTATCACCAAAATATTTTTTAGGAGATGTTATGAGAAAAATTGAAGAAATCGAAAATGATTTGAAACAGGCGCGGGAGGAGCTTTCCCATGTCGAAGGCGCGCCTGCCGAGGTTTACAGCCGGATTGTGGGGTACTACCGGTCCGTGCGTAATTGGAACAAGGGCAAGCGTGAGGAGTATGGCGAGCGCCGTCTCTACGATGCAGGAACATCGGCTGCGCATCTGGAAAGATGTACACCCGGCTCTGTAAACGTGGAATCCGCTGAGTCCGGCGCGGGCAAGATTATCAAAGAATTTCCGCGTACAGATTCGTCCGAGCCGCATATCCTGTTGTTTGTACGTCCCGGATGCCCGGCTTGCCCCGGGGCAAAGGCCGCGGCGGGAAAACTCGGCATACCCGTCGATACAATAGATGCCGCGAGCGAAAACGGCCTTGCCGAGGCGGCGCGTAGAAACGTGATGTCTACCCCAACCGCAATACTCCTCAACAAAAATGGCGAGGAACTAAGCCGTGCCCGCAACAACGCGGACATAGCATCACTGCGCCGCTTCGTACCGGATGTATACAAAAACGCCGCTTCTATGTAGCGCACGGAGGCTTAATACAAGGATTTGACCGGACTGCCTCCCGCGGGGGGGGGGCGGCTGTCCGCGCCGCCGCGTGAGCGGCGGCGCACCCCATTCGCCGGGTATATGCTCAGCCTTTTCCGTCCACGGCCTGTGTTTTAACACCCTTTTTTCCTGACAGCTTGTAAAACAACAGTAAAAAAATATACCGAATATACGAGAATACACGGAATACACGGAGAGGATTCCTGAAACAAAAGACCATCCATTCAAACCCGTGTTCAAAGACGGCGCGGGAAGGCCGCCTGCGGCGTTTAGCGAACACATCATAAAGATCGCTGCACCAGAGGCGCAGTCCGGAATTTATGCGATGCGTGTTTTTTGCCACCCAACGTTCCCTGCCGCGCACTCCATGCCCAATCAATAGCAGCGAAGGGGCGGATTTGCGTATAACGCTGAGTAAAGCTTCCTCGTTCTGTTTCTTTACAGGTCCGGGGAAACGCCCAATAATACGCAGTTTTGGAAATGTCTGTCTTATATTTTTTTCGGTGCGGCCCAGGACAGACGGTTTTCCGCCGAGGAGATAAACCGTCTGTTCGCGGCGTTCCAATATAGTAAGGAGGCTTACGGCAAAGTCAAAAGGCATATACCGTACAGGCGTTTTTCCCGTGAGGAAATGTATTCCGCTGACTATGCTCTTTGAAATCGGTATAACAAGCGCCGCGCCCCGTACATAGTCGCGGAATTCACCGTTTCTGCGGGCCTTGAGCAAATCCCATAATGACAATAGAACTATGTTTTCCCCGCTCTTGCGTTCCAGGAGGTTAAAAATAATTTTCTCAAAATCTTCGCGTTCTACGGTGTCTACCGGTACTTTTAGAACCTCTATACGTTCGCAAAAGGGCTCTGTTTTTATATTTTCGTCACTGTCCAAGTTTGCCTCTCAAAAATTAAAGTCCTGACTACGGCGGTTGAGTATAATGCGGCGCTTTCCGCCCTCAGAATCGTACTGCCTAGAGTTACAGGTTTAAACCCCGCTTTAACAAAGTCCCCGGCCTCATCAGGCGAAAAACCGCCTTCGGGACCGACAGCCAATACAACCAATTCCGGTACCGTTTCAAGGTACTGGTGAAAACCCATGTTTGCAAGCGGAATTTCATGGACGAGCAGGGCAAGGGATTCCTCATGCAGGCTCCTCATCTGTTCCCAGTAGGAAAAAAGCTGTTCGCGGCTTCGCGGAGCGCTGATGTTGGAAACTATAGCCGAACCACTCTGTTTGCGGGCCTCATCTAGGATACGCAGCCACCTGCCAAGCCGCCCCACATCGGGGTTTTTGCCGTCCCGCGGAACCGAATGTCCGGAGTAGAAGGGTACGATTTCCGTTACTCCGGTTTCGCCGGCCTGTCGTACGATTAAATCCATCTTTGCGCCTTTTACCATGCTTTGAAACAAGATTATAGCGGGCGAGGTTTGCGTGTATACTTCTTTTACTAAAGTACATTTTGCGGCAAGTGTATTTTTTTCGACCGCCGTTACCCTTAATACGGCGGCTTCACCGGACGGCAGGCGGCAGTCAAACACATCACCTTTACGCATTCTGCGTACCCGTACGAGGTAATGAAAATCCTTACCGCCTAAACTAATATCGCCGTTTTTATCGGGATATTCCCGCAAGATAAACTGTTTCATGGCCGCAACGGTTGTTCACATCCTCAGCGGACGGCGTAGTCCGTATACGTTTAGCCTCTTGGCGCCGCGCCGGGATCTATGGGGTTCATGTTAAGGTAAACCATGAAAAACAGCGCAGCCTGCTCCGATACGGAGTCTATGCCGAGTTGCCCAAGTTCCATGCCGGCGGTAACAGAATCACCGGCTTTCACGAACAGATTTTCACAGCCGCCGTACACATACAGGTAACCTTCGGCGCTTTTTACGATAACAACACGCCCAAAACCGCGGTACGGCCCGGCGGAAATAACCGTTCCGGGATATATGCAGTAAACATTATCGCCTCTTTCCCCAACCAGCGTAACGCCGCTGAGCTTTCCGGTCAGATAATACCCCTGTTTTGGTCTGATAGGCCAAATGATCGAAAGGTTGACTGTACGGGGAGAAGGCGCGTTTGTACCCGGCACGGACACTCCAAACGCCGGACTGTTTCCCGATGCGGTTTGAACGGCGGGCTGGGTAGAAACGGGGATCTTCAGGACATCGCCTGATTTAAGGACATAGTTTTCTGAAAAATTGTTGACGGTACGAATAGCCTGAAGCGAAGTACTGTATTGATGCGCGATTCCGAAAAGGGTTTCGCCTTTTTGTACGCGGTGCAACACGACGGCAGGAGCATTTGGGTCGGTATTTATGGGAGGCAGCATCGCCGGCGTA
>JAIRMY010000031.1 GCA_031258335.1 Spirochaetaceae bacterium
CCCTATATTTTTACGGCGCGGAACATCGACCAGATGACCGTAGCGGTCAACTTCCGAGGTAAAGTACACAATGTCTGAGATAGGATACCTGCTCTTTAGATCGCCTTCACTGCCGGTTATTAGATACGCCCATACTTCGCTGAAAGAACTTTCGGGTATATCGTCTAAGTTCGCCGTAACTTTTAGCTCTTCATGGATTTCGTCATTTTCGGCTTCTATAGCCGTATAGTCCTCAGTTGTATAGTCCTCGTCTATTTCTTCCTCGAAGGCATCGGTTTCCGTCATAGCTTCCACCATCTCGCCGTCCGCCTCCGGCGAATCAACACCCTGTACACTCTGTGCGGGCGCACTCTTACAGGTAAATATTTCAAACGCCGCCGCCAGCATAAAAATGAGCCTTAATTTAACACGCATTAAATGATGATAGCCGTCCGCAAAATTACAAGCAAGCCCGCCCCGCCAGCGCCTGTCAGCGGGTTTATTGCTCATATCACTACATTTTGACGTTACAAGGTACTAGTGGGTTATCACGACGGGGTAAACCTTTTACAATAGATATATGAAGAAGCGCCGGTTGCCGCTTGGGTTGCAGACTTTTTCGGAGATAGCCGAAGACGGCCTTGTATATGCCGACAAGACCGGGCGTATCTACGACTTGGTTACCGGTTTCAGCAAATTCGTGTTTCTGGACCGCCCCCGCCGTATACAACCCGTTGGTTTGTTAAATCATTTTAAGAATCACGGCGATTTTGAAACATACTGGTTTGCCACAGGACGATTTAAGGTGGGCGGCAAATGAATATAATTTTAAGCGGATACGGAAAAATGGGACGGCTGATTGAACAGCGGGCGGCGGAAAAAGGGCATAAAATAGCCGCCGTGATAGACCCCGCCGCTGGCAGCGGCTTAGGGACGGTTGTATTCAAAAACATCGAAAGTCTTGAAAAAATACCCAGCGGCAGTATCGCCATAGATTTTACCCACCCTGACGCGGCGGTACGGAATATCGAAAGCTTTGCGGAACGCAGGATACCGCTCGTTATAGGCACGACAGGCTGGTATGACAAACTTGACGAAGTTACCGCGCTGATCAAACGTACGGAGAGTTCTCTGCTTTGGGCCTCCAATTTTTCCATTGGCGTGAATATTTTTTACCGCATAGCCGCCTTGTGCGCGGCGTTTATCGAACCTTACGCCGAATACGACGCATCAGGTTTCGAGGTTCACCACAATCAAAAAGCGGACAGCCCCTCAGGAACGGCAAAAATGATAGCGGAACAAGTCCTAAAAAATATGAAACGAAAGACAACCGTAGTCTGGGACAAACTTGACCGTCCGCCCACGCCTGAAGAAATTCACTTTGCCAGCCTGCGCTCGGGAGCAACGCCCGGCGTACACGCCCTGATTTTTGACAGTGCGGCGGACAGCATAGAGATAAAACATACCGCCCGTAACCGCGAGGGCTTAGTTTCCGGCGCTATACACGCGGCGGAATGGCTGTACAAGAACACAGAGGCCGGCAAACGTGGCGTGTTCACCATGGAAGACATCCTCGCGCAATGAGAGCAAAAGCTGAAAACACCATGGAAAACATGGTTGATGACTGGACGGAAACGCTTTTAATGTTGAAGATATACATACGTTGACATTAGCCAGGGCCGCAGATTCTAACTTACGATTATCCACACAGGGCGTTTCAACAAATTTTGTATAATGCCTTAATGCACCGGAATTACCCCGGCGGGAATGAGAAATGAGGAATGAAGCCGCCGCTAGGCAGCGTTACAAGTCTGCCGGGGGAGCGGCTGGGCGGCGGCAGTGAATAATGAGCAGTGAGAGGGTTGCTATCAGGCGCGTATGCCAACCGCCCCTTTCGTCCTGAAGGCAGAGCCGAAGTTTGCATTGGGTATGCTACCGCGGAGCGGGTGTAAAACCCGCTGGCGGGCTCGGAGCGGGTGTAAAACCCGCTGGCGGGCGCGGAGCGGGTGTAAAACCCGCTGGCGGGTTATTCTTCTGTTACCTGCATATCTACGATAAAGGCCACGCGGTAAGTTTTGCCTTTTTCTATAGAAACTGTTTTGGAAATCGTATAATCGCTTATCTGTATACGAATATCGTGGACTCCGGGTTCAACGGCAAGCGGGGTGTTTGTACGGGTAATTGGCGCGTTATCCACAAAGATCCTCGCCTGCGCCGGTGCTTCAAAAACGATGAGCGGCGTCAAGTCGTGCAGGGTAATCGAAAGGTGCAGCGTCTTGCCGCGTTCTATGACGACGCGGCGGTTTTCACCGCGATAGTCTGTAGAGAGCAGCGTAACGGTATGCTCGCCCTCTCTTACAAGGCTTTCGGCGCCGGGATTTTCCAGCACCTGTTCATCAATGAGTACCGTATAATTTCCGTTAGGGAGGAAATCCGGCTTGTGTATGTTGATAATCAGCGCCCCCTCATCGCTGAAAATAGGCTTAACGTTAAGGTTGAACCGCATCGCCTCTAGTTCTTTGTTTACGCCCTTTGTTATATGGGTCAAACGAAAAAGGATGGGAAAGTCTTCCGGCGGCACAGGCGTCCTGCCCAGTGTTAAATAAGGCGTACCGCGCAGGCCGTGCTGGGCGCGTAATGGTATCTGATATACCATCTGTATTTTGTCCGGAAGAGGTTCGAATACAATCTGTGTACAATCAAGCTCCACATTGAGGTTTGAATCCGGAATTCTATCAAGGTTGGAGTATATCCCGAAAGCGAGACTGCCCTGGTGGGAAAGCCATGACTGCGGCGCCGTCAACTCAAACTCTATGCCGCGTATGAAGCGGACATCCTCCTGTAAAAATATCAGTTCGGAGTCATCATGGGACAGCGAAACGGCGGTTCCGAGAGGCGCGTCGCTGGTCAATACGATGCTCTCTTTGACAAACACATGGATTTTTTCCGCGTAAAGCGCCGGGTTTATGAGAAGAAACAATGCGAAAAACATCCCGCGACTCAGGCAAGTATTGGCGTTATTCATCTATTTTTTGGTCCATTTTCTCCACCGCCTAATAATCTAACCGGGTCATGGGCTTTTCCGTTTTGCCTTAATTCAAAGTGAAGATGGGGGCCTGTCGATAGACCGGTAGAACCTACTTTTCCTATCATAGTACCTGCTTTTACATTGTTTCGCAAGACGGTATCTATGCTGGAAAGATGGCCGTACAGACTCGTCCAGCCGTCGTCGTGCGCTATCACAACATACTTTCCGTAAACTGAATTTTCCGATGTTTCTATGACTACGCCGCTTCGCGCGGCGTAGACTGCCGCGCCGAAGGGCGCGGCAAGGTCAAGCCCGCTATGAAGGGAACGCCGCCCGTTGATTGGGCTTATACGCTGTCCAAACGCGCTCGTTACCGTAAAATCCCGCAATGGGAAGCGGAATAGATCGGGGTTAAGAAAGAATGCCCTCTCATTCGGGGTAAGAATGTCGCCCGGAATGAAGCGGAAACTCTGTTTTCCCTCCGGCAGGTTTACACTGATGGCGACGCCGACATCGCCGCCCCTGCCCGACTGTATCAGCCTTTCAAAATCACTTTCGGCGTTTTCAGGGATAAAGATACCGGGTATAGACGGCAGTATCAGATTTCCGGCGGGAAAGGCCGGCACACGGGACAGCCGGTTAAG